>CAYMSY010000084.1:9525-10740 GCA_964393195.1 uncultured Alcaligenaceae bacterium
GCGGCTTCGTCCCTGCCATCCACCTTGACGGTGATCTTGCGCTCAACCTTGCGTTCGCTCTTGGGCTCGGGGCTGCGCTCATCGGCCGCCCAGGTCGCCCCGGAAAACGCCAGCATCAGCGCCGATGCCAGCAGCGTCATTGATCCGATCTCTTTGATGTTGCGTATCTTGTTCATGATTTGACTCCTGTAAGCACGAATGCCTGTTTGTTCTCTATTGCCAGTGACTAATCGAAACTGAAGCGCTTCTTCGCCGGACGTTCGATAAAACGCACGGCCAGCATTTCGCCGCGCGGACCGAGCAGCATTTCGGCGCGCACCGGTTCCTGCAACTTCTGCGGTGGCACCGGAATGCCGAAATCGAGCATCGCTTCGCGCGCCACGCTCACGCGCACCATCTGCGCGACATTGAGCTGACCGCCGCTCGGCTCGCTGACCAGCATGAACGGCGTCGTCGATTCCGGCGTCGCGGTCATCCATTGCAGCCACCACGGCGCGGCGAATGCCATCACCACACAAAACGACAGGGCACCGGCAAACGCCGGATGCAGCCGTGTGAGTGACAGCACGCGCTGCCAGCCCCAGCGTGCAGGTTTAACGACCGTAGCGGGTGCGACGGTGGGTCGCTCCTGCACGCGCAGCTCGCCGAAACGGGCCAGCAGCGTGGCTTCCAGCTCGGTCGGCGGTTCTTCGGCGCGATACGTCGCCCTGGCGTTTTGCCAGGTCGTCGTCTGCCTGCCGGAGTCATGCGAAGCGTTGTTCATGCTGATATTCGCTGGACGGACGGAAAAAGTTCCAGCACCCGTTCGCGCAGTGCTTCACGGGCGCGGCTGAGACGTGAGCGGACGGTGCCGATCGGGCAGCCGATGATGTTGGCGGCATCGGCGTAGGAGAAATCTTCAAACTCGATGAGCGCGATGACTTCACGGTGTTCGGTCGGCAAGCCGGCCAGCGCCTGCAGCAGCGCATCACCGCGTTCGCGTTCGAGCAGATGCGCCAGCGCATCATCAACCGCTGTATCGCTTCCGGCGTGCGCCAGAACCTGATCATGACCCCCATCATCGCCAAGCTCCGTATATCGGGCGTCCGCCGCGCGGATGCGCAGACCGTGGTTGCGCGCGACGCCGCACAGAAACGCGGGCAGCGTGCTGCGCGTCTCATCAAAACCGGTGGCGCCGTTGGTGGCGAGCCAGAGAAAGGTCTCCTGTGTCGCATC
>CAYMSY010000085.1:0-4933 GCA_964393195.1 uncultured Alcaligenaceae bacterium
GTTCCTGGTAGATCATGCGGCGCTGCCCGCGGAACGCATCATTGGCGTCGAAACCGGCGGTTGCCCGCACACGGCGATTCGCGAAGATGCGTCGATCAATCTGGAGGCGGTGGATCGGCTGAACAAACGCTTCCCTGGTCTCGACATGATCTTCGTCGAGAGCGGGGGCGACAATCTGGCCGCGACGTTCTCGCCTGAATTGAGCGACCTCACGATCTATGTGATCGACGTCGCGGCAGGTGAAAAAATTCCGCGCAAGGGCGGGCCCGGCATCATGAAGAGCGATCTGCTCGTCATCAACAAGATTGATCTGGCGCCCTATGTCGGCGCCTCACTCGAGGTGATGGACCATGACGCCAAAAAGATGCGCGGCAAGAAACCATTCATTTTTTCCAATCTGAAAACGGGCAAGGGCGTCGACGAGATCGTCGCGTTCATCAAACATCAAGGCATGCTGGAGTGAAGCAATGAAAAAGTCCCTGTTACTGATGGTCCTGCTGGCGTCATCGGAGGTGTTCGCACATCCGGGACATGATGTGGCTTCGGGCGCAATGGCCGGTTTCATGCATCCATTGACCGGCATTGACCATCTGATTGCGCTCGTTTGCGCCGGTGCGCTTTTCGCGCTGATGCCATTGCGTGTGCGCTTGGCTGGCGTGACGGCACTGGTCCTTGCGCTGGCGGTTGGAGCCGGCATTGGCCTGGCCGGATTGCCGTTGCCTGCGACTGAGTGGATGATCGCGCTGTCCGTGCTTACGGCCGGCGTGATGCTCGTTCGCTCGGGCGGTACACGACCTGTATGGCTGATCGCCGGCGTCTCGGTATTCGCACTATTCCACGGCTACGCGCACGGCGTTGAGTCGAGCGGTGACGCGTTCGCCTTCGTCGCCGGCTTTCTCGTGGCGTCCTTCATCGTCCTGGCGCTTTCAATGCTGGCAGCGCGTGCGTTCATCAATCGTCAGGCACTTCGTGTTGCGATGGGTATGGGGGCTGGCGTGACCGGCGTCGTGCTGCTGGGATTACTGGCAAATTGAGAAACAGCTCTTTATCAAATTCCGCATTCGAGGTGGGCTAAAGACCCTAAAACGGCAAAAGTCGACTATCAACATATTTGCCTTCCATGCCCGGAAAAATAAGGGATTCGTTGAAAAGCTGTTGCCTATTTTGTGGCAGGTAGTGCCGAAAATCTGCATCAAAAATTAGCTGGGAGATCGGTGCTGCTTGCGACATGTCAAGCAGGAATGCGCAGAACTGCCTAAACTCGCGCGATGCAAAATCGTCGCCACTGGAGTCTTGGTGCCAAGCTCGGTCTCGTGTCCGCGCCGTTTCTTCTGTTGGCGCTGCTCGCGATTTCGTTGACGCTGTGGGTGTCGTGGCAGCTTGATGGCGGCGCCGCCGCCGTTAATGAGGCCGGCCGGATGCGCATGCAGGCGTACCGCATGTCGCTTGCCGTCGCAGCCAACGACGTTGCTGGACTGTCCTCACATGTCACCGAGTTTGAGCACAGCCTCAATGTGTTGCGCGACGGTGACCCCGAGCGGCCGCTTTTTGTGCCGTGGGACGATACGGTCCGGGCGGGATTTGTTCGGGTCGAATCGGGCTGGGCGAATTTTCGCGATCAGTCACTGCGCAATGCGGCTGCGCCGGATCGGCGTCTCGGCGAAAACACCGCTGCTTTCGTCGAGGAGATCAATGCCTGGGTTGCGTCGATCGAACATCATATGTCGCACTGGACTGCACTATTGCACCTGTTGCAGATGGCGATGATGGCACTTGCCCTGCTCGGGGCGGCGGCGCTGCTCTACACGGGGTATCTGTTTGTGCTCGAACCGGTGGGCCAGATCAAGCGCGCCATCGAGCAGATTCAGCGCGGCGATCTGGGCGCGCGCGTGAGTGCCATTGGAAATGATGAGTTTGCCACCCTGGCCAGCGGTTTCAACGGCATGGCCGAGCACCTTCAGTCGATGTATCGCAATCTCGAGGGCAAGGTCGCCGAGAAGACCGCCCAGCTCGAAGAAAAACGGGTCAGGCTGGAGGCGCTTTACGGTGTCGCTGCCCTGGTGGCAGGTGCAACCGCGCTTGACGCGCTAGCTCGCGGCTTTGTCCAGCAGGTGTCGCAGGTGGCGCATGCCGACGGTGTGGCCCTGCGCTGGTCCGATGAGGGCAACGCGAAGTATGTGATGCTGGCGTCGACCGGGCTGCCGGAATCGATGTCCGATGAAGAGCATTGCCTCATGGCCGATCAATGTCGCTGCGGCGCTCCGTCGGTGCCCGGTGGCGCGCGCGTCATTCCGATACGCCATGATCACCCGGCACACTTTCCGCATTGCGCCAATGCCGGATATCAGACGGTTGTCTGTGTCCCGGTGCGTCATCATGACCAGATTCGGGGCGAAATCAATCTGTTCTTCCACGCCCAGTACGAACTATCAGCCTCCGAGCGATCATTGCTGGAAGCACTCGCGACGCATCTCGCCGCAGCAATGGAAAACCTGCGACTCGGTGCACTCGAGCGCGAGGCCGCCGTTGCGCAGGAACGCAGCTTCCTCGCGCGCGAGCTTCATGATTCGATTGCGCAGTCTCTTGCATTCCTCAAGATGCAGGTTCAGCTCCTGCGCGATGCGCAGTCGAAAGGCGACGCGTCGCTCGTCGAACAGGCCGTCAGCGAGATCGACGAAGGGGTTCGTGAAAGCTACGGTGACGTACGGGAGCTGTTGCTGCACTTCCGTACCCGTGCCAATGAGGAAGATATCGAGCCGGCGCTGCAAACGACACTACGCAAGTTTGAACACCAGAGCGGAATCCGTGCCGAAATATCAATGCAAGGCCATGGCGTTTCCCTCGCGCCGGATTTGCAGCTGCAGGTGCTGCACATTGTTCAGGAGGCGCTCTCCAACGTGCGCAAACACTCGCGGGCGACGCGTGTGTGGGTCGATGTGCAACAACAGCCACAGTGGCGCTTTGAGGTGCGTGACAATGGCAGGGGATTTGAACATAACGACCAGAAACTGGATGAGACTCATGTCGGCATGCGAATCATGAACGAGCGGGCAGAACGCATCGGCGCGACGCTGGAACTCTTCTCAACGCCCGGCCACGGCACGTCGGTGATACTGACGCTGCCTTCCGACAATCACGGAGCTGCGGTATCTGCGTCGCCTAGCAGTCGCGACGTTGCGGTCGCAGGAGCTTGATAGTGTCTGCTGACAACGCTACCCCTGACTTGAGGCCTGGTGTCTCCGATCCTGTTCGCATCCTTGTGGTCGATGATCACACGCTTTTTCGCCGTGGACTGACGGCTATCCTCTCGCGCAGCCGCGAACTGATGATTGTCGGTGATGCTGCCGATGCGGGAGAAGCACAGCGACGCGCCACGGAACTGAAGCCGGACCTGATACTGCTCGACAACCACCTGCCGGGCGTCAATGGCGTAGACGCTTTGCCGGCGCTTCGCACTGCATTGCCGCAGGTTCGCATCATCCTGCTGACGGTCAGCGAGGATGAAAACGATCTTGCCGCCGCGTTGCGTGGCGGTGCCAATGGCTATCTGCTAAAAACGATGGATGCCGACGCTCTCGTTGCTTCGATTTTGCGCGTGATGCGCGGCGAGAGCGTGATTGCTGACGAGATGACCAGCAAGCTGGTTGCAGCATATCGCGGGGCAGCATCGGTTGCGAGCAACGGCAACGCGGAGACTGAGCCGGCGGTGCCCGCTTCTCCACTGTCACAACTGTCTCCGCGTGAACTGGAAATCCTGCGTGGTATTGCGCGTGGCGAGAGCAACAAGCTCATCGGCCGACAATTGGGAATCGCCGAAGCGACAGTGAAGATTCACGTGCAGCACGTTTTGCGAAAACTGAATGTTGCCTCGCGAGTTCAGGCTGCCGTTATCGCAACCAACCACCTGCAACTTTGATCTGGCGCAAGTCCGGCGCCCTTGGCGTTGGCCATAGTTCTATGGAACTATTCCGACGTCGCCTGAGCTAGTCCTTAAGAATCGTCGTAGTGCTCCACGCGGTGGATAGTCATCGTTGCTCATGACACATAAAGTATCTCCATCGATTGCAAGGAGTGCAAATGATGGAGAAGAAGGGACAGGCGTTATCGGTGCTGATCAGCAGCACCCTGGCGTTTACCGTGTGCTTTATGGTGTGGATGATGTTCGGCGTAATCGGCATCCCGATCAAGAAAGCGCTCAATCTCAACGCAACTGAATTCGGACTGTTGACCGCAACGCCGGTGTTGACCGGATCGCTCATTCGGGTCCCGCTGGGAATCTGGACCGACAAATACGGCGGTCGTATCGTCTTGGCGATCCTGATGGCCATTACGGTACCAGCCATATGGCTGATGAGTTACGCCACCGAGTTCTGGCATTTCCTTGTCATCGGTCTCTTTGTCGGACTCGCGGGTGGGTCGTTCTCGGTCGGCACACCGTATGTGGCACGCTGGTTTCCGAAGAACAAGCAGGGCTTCGCGATGGGCGTGTACGGGGCTGGCAACTCGGGGGCCGCAGTCAACAAGTTTGTCGCGCCGGCGCTGGTTGTCGCGTTTGGCTGGACGATGGTACCGCAGGTGTACGCCGCGATCATGCTCGGCACTCTGGTGTTTTTCTGGTTCTTCAGCTACAGTGACCCGGCGCATCTGGTTCCGTCCAACACCAAGTTCACGGATCAGCTCAAGGCGCTGAAAGACCCGAAAGTCCTCAAGTATTGCCAGTACTACAGCATCGTGTTTGGTGGCTACGTCGCGCTGTCTCTTTGGATGGTGCAGTATTACGTCGGGGAGTTTGGTCTCGACATCCGCGCGGCGGCACTGCTGGCGGCATGCTTCTCACTGCCCGGCGGTGTCTTGCGTGCCGTGGGGGGCTGGCTCTCCGACAAGTACGGTGCGCACAGTGTGACTTGGTGGGTACTCTGGGTGAGCTGGATCT
>CAYMSY010000085.1:4943-10574 GCA_964393195.1 uncultured Alcaligenaceae bacterium
TCCTGCTGTCGTATCCGCAGACTGACTTCACGGTCATGACCGTGAGCGGCCCGAAGACATTTCATATCGGTCTCAATGTGTACATGTTCACCGGCCTGATGTTTCTGCTCGGCATCGCGTGGGCGTTTGGCAAGGCCAGCGTGTTCAAGTACATCAGCGACGATTATCCAACCAACATCGGAACCATCAGTGGTGTCGTTGGCCTTGCGGGTGGCCTTGGCGGGTTTGTACTGCCAATCATGTTTGGTGTGCTGATGGACATGACGGGTATTCGTTCCAGCGCGTTCATGCTGATGTACGGCGTGGTTTGGATTTCGCTGATCTGGATGTACTGGACCGAAGTCCGTCGCGCTGAACTTATGGGTAAGAACTCCCAGGCTTTCAGCCTCAACGGTTGATCTGCCCACATCTGAAAGAAAGATCATGAATACGACCAACACGGCCACCTCCACTGCCCCAACGGGCAACAGCGGAGCTGACATCGCCGACTGGCGCCCGGAAGATGAAAAGTTCTGGGAGTCAACCGGCAAGAAGATTGCCTACCGTAACCTCTGGCTGTCGGTACCCGCGCTGCTGTGCGGATTCGCAGTCTGGGGCATGTGGGGCATCATCACCGTACAGATGCTCAACCTTGGTTTCCCTTTCACCCAGGCTGAGCTATTCACCCTGACCGCGATCGCCGGCATCGCGGGTGCCACGATGCGCATACCGGCATCTTTCCTGATTCGCCTTGCCGGTGGACGCAACACTATCTTTCTGACAACTGCGATGCTTTTGGCACCTGCCATCGGCACCGGCATCGCGCTGCAACACAAGGACTGGCCCTTGTGGGCGTTCCAGCTGATGGCCTTGTGGTCAGGTGTGGGAGGGGGCAACTTTGCCAGTTCCATGTCGAACATCAGTACCTTTTTCCCGAAGCGGCTTCAGGGGACGGCACTCGGACTGAATGCAGGTCTGGGCAACTTCGGCGTGACGACGATGCAGGTCGTTATTCCGCTCGTGATGACGCTTTCCATTTTCGGCAGCTTCGGCGGCGAACCGATGACACTGCTGAAAGACAGCGGATGGATCTTCGGAAAGATCACGGCGGGCACCTCGACGTGGATACAGAACGCGGGCTTTGCGTGGGTGTTGTCACTGGTGCCGCTGTCGATCATCTGCTGGTTTGGCATGAACAATCTGAAGACCGTCACGCCGGATAGCGGCAACCCGCTGGTGGCTTTTGCGAAAATCACCTGGCTCTACACGCTGGCCTTCATTCCATCGATTCTTGGGCTTTACCTGTACCTGCCGAAACCTACCGGCCTTGGTCTGATCAGCATGTGGGTTGCGATCCCGCTCGACATCGTCAGCGCGCTGCTGATCATGAAGCTCGCGGCCTTCGGTCCGATGAAAGAGAACGTTAGCAAACAGTTCGCGATCTTCAAGGACAAACATACGTGGTCGCTGACCGCGCTCTACATCGTGACGTTCGGTTCATTTATCGGCTTCTCGATGGCGCTGCCTCTGTCGATGAAGGTGATCTTTGGCGTCAGCCATGTTCCAAATGCCGCCGGCGTCATGCAGCACACACTGAACAATCCGAACGCGCCCACCGTGCTCGCCTACGCCTGGATCGGTCCGTTCGTTGGCGCCGCGGTTCGGCCCGTGGGCGGCTGGATTTCTGACAAGGTCGGAGGTTCCATCGTGACGCAGATTATCTCGGCAGTGATGGTCGTTGCTTCGGTTGCTGTCGGCTACGTGATGATGCTGGCCTATGGTTCGGCTACCCCGGAACAGTACTTCCCGGCTTTTCTGGGCTTGTTCATCGTCCTCTTTTTCGCCAGCGGCGTCGGCAATGGTTCAACTTTCCGCACTATTGGCGTGATCTTCGACCGCACCCAGGCGGGGCCAGTGCTCGGCTGGACTTCGGCGGTCGCTGCCTACGGTGCGTTCGTCGCCCCCATCGTGATCGGCGACCAGATAAAGGCTGGCACGCCGCAATACGCGATGTACGGATTCGCCGTCTTCTATGCCGTTTGCCTGATTCTTAACTGGTGGTTCTACCTGCGCCGCGATGCGTACGTGAAGAACCCCTGATTCCACTGCACAACTTCAATTGTTGAGGGCCGTTTCATGAGCCATTTTCTTGATCGACTGACTTACTTCTCACAACCGCGCGAGTCTTTTGCCGATGATCACGGCATAACAACGGGCGAAGACCGAACCTGGGAGGATGCCTACCGCAACCGGTGGGCGCACGACAAGATCGTGCGCTCGACTCACGGCGTCAACTGCACCGGCTCCTGCTCGTGGAAGATCTACGTCAAAGGCGGAATCGTTACCTGGGAAACGCAGCAGACTGACTATCCGCGCACGCGCTGGGATATGCCCAACCACGAGCCACGCGGCTGTGCTCGCGGCGCCTCGTATTCGTGGTATCTGTACAGCGCGAACCGGGTAAAGCATCCGATGATCCGTGGCCGCTTGCTCAAAGCGTGGCGGGCCGCACGTCTGTCGCACGATCCCGTCGCGGCGTGGACGTCCATTGTCGAGGACGATGCAACCCGTCGCGACTACCAGAAGGTGCGTGGTCTCGGAGGTTTTGTCCGTTCAAGCTGGGACGAGGTGAACGAAATCATCGCCGCAGCCAACGTCTACACCATCAAGAAATACGGCCCGGATCGTGTGATCGGCTTCTCGCCAATCCCCGCGATGTCGATGGTGAGTTATGCCGCTGGCTCACGCTATCTGAGCCTCATTGGTGGCGTGTGCATGAGTTTCTATGACTGGTACTGTGATCTGCCGCCGGCCAGCCCGCAAGTCTGGGGCGAGCAGACTGATGTGCCGGAGTCGGCAGACTGGTACAACTCGACCTACATCATCGCGTGGGGATCCAACGTTCCGCAAACACGAACGCCCGATGCGCACTTCTTCACCGAAGTTCGTTACAAAGGAGCGAAAACTGTCGCGGTGACACCGGACTATGCCGAGGTCTCAAAGCTGGCTGACCTGTGGTTACACCCGAAACAGGGGACTGACGCCGCGCTGGCAATGGCGATGGGCCACGTTATTCTCAAAGAGTTCTACATCGATAAACGCTCGACGTATTTTGACGACTACGCTCGTCGATACACCGACCTGCCCATGCTCGTCCTGCTCAAGGAGCAGGCACTGCCGTCGGGCGAAACTGTCATGGTGCCGGATCGCTACGTGCGGGCGTCAGACTTCAACGGAAAACTCGGGCAGGCCAACAATCCGGAGTGGAAAACTGTTGCCTTCGACCAGGACGGAAAGGTTGTATTGCCTAACGGCGCCATCGGATTCCGCTGGGGCCCGGATGGACGAGCCGACCAAGGTCAATGGAACCTCGAGTCAAAGGAGGCCCGTCATGGCAATTCTGTGAATTTGCAACTCTCCGTGCTGGAAGGGGCTCATCCCAGTGAGCAGGTTGCTCAGGTTGGGTTCCCATATTTCGGCGGCATCGAAAGCGAGCACTTCGCCAGTCAGCCGGGTGGCGATGTCACAGTCAGAACCGTCCCGGTGCGGCGCATCATGCTCGGTAAAGAAGGTGAAAAACGTGACGCCCTAGTCGCTACAGTTTTTGATCTGCAGCTGGCCAATTACGGCGTCGCGCGTGGACTCAAGGGTGAAAATGCAGCAAAGAGCTACGATGACGAGTCGCCTTACACGCCCGCCTGGCAGGAGGCAATAACCGGTGTTCCGCGTGATCAGGTCGTTACAGTAGCCCGCCAGTTCGCGGACAACGCGGACAAGACACACGGCAAGTCGATGGTGATCATCGGTGCCGCAATGAATCACTGGTATCACTGCGACATGAATTACCGTGGCATCATCAATATGCTGATGATGTGCGGCTGTATCGGCCAGAGCGGTGGTGGCTGGGCGCACTACGTCGGACAGGAAAAACTGCGACCGCAAACCGGGTGGACAGCGCTTGCCTTTGCACTCGACTGGATTCGTCCGCCGCGCCAGCAAAACAGCACGAGTTTCTTCTACGCGCATACTGATCAGTGGCGCTATGAAAAACTGGGAGTTGACGAAGTCCTTTCACCACTCGCTGATAAGGCGAAATTTGGTGGAAGCATGATCGACTATAACGTTCGTGCGGAACGCATGGGCTGGTTGCCCAGTGCACCCCAGCTGAAGACCAATCCGTTGCAGGTAGTACGTGATGCTCAGGCTATTGGCGTTGACCCCAAGGAGTTTGCTGTTCAGGCATTAAAGGAAGGTCGGCTCAAGATGAGCTGTGAGGATCCTGATGCGCCACAAAACTGGCCGCGCAACATGTTTGTGTGGCGTTCAAATCTGCTTGGATCCAGCGGAAAGGGTCATGAGTACTTCCTGAAACATCTGCTTGGCACCAGCAACGGCGTTCAGGGGAAGGATCTTGGCAGAGACGAGGCCAAACCTGAGGAAGTCGTTTGGCATGACGAAGCGCCCGAGGGCAAATTGGACCTGTTGGTCACGCTCGACTTTCGCATGAGCACGACATGCCTGTACTCCGACATTGTGTTACCCACGGCGACCTGGTACGAGAAGAACGATCTCAACACCAGCGACATGCATCCATTTATCCATCCATTGTCCACCGCAGTGGATCCGGCCTGGCAGTCACGCAGTGACTGGGATATCTACAAAGGATTCGCCAAAAAGTTCAGCGAAGTCTGCGTTGGTCACCTTGGTGTTGAGAAGGAGCTGGTGCTGACACCGCTAATGCATGATAGTCCGGGCGAATTGGCCCAGCCGTTCGATGTGAAAGAGTGGAAAAAAGGTGAGTGTGATCTCATTCCCGGAAAAACTGCTCCGCAAATGACGGTGGTCGAACGCGACTACCCCAACGTCTACAAACGCTTCACCGCGCTTGGGCCGTTGATGAACAAGGTAGGCAATGGCGGCAAGGGCATCGCATGGAATACTCAGGATGAGGTCAAACAGCTTGGTGAGCTGAACGGAACGGTTACTGCAGAGGGCGTTACCTGTGGCATGCCGAAAATTGAGAGTGACATTGATGCGTGCGAAGTCATTCTGCAGATGGCTCCCGAGACCAATGGGCACGTAGCAGTCAAGGCGTGGGAGGCGCTCGGCAGGCAGACTGGCATTGACCACACACACTTGGCGCTGCATCGCGAGGATGAAAAGATTCGCTTCCGTGACATTCAGGCTCAACCGAGAAAGATCATCAGCTCCCCGACCTGGTCTGGCTTGGAAAGCGAGAAAGTCAGTTACAACGCTGGCTATACCAACGTACATGAGCTGATCCCATGGCGCACGTTGACCGGACGACAACAGTTCTACCAGGATCATCCATGGATGCGTGCGTTCGGCGAGGGTTTTGTGAGCTATCGACCACCGGTGGATTTGAAAACTACAGCGGGCATTCACAATATCAAGCCGAATGGCAATGCCGAGATCGCACTCAACTTCATTACACCCCATCAAAAGTGGGGTATCCACAGCACATACAGTGACAATCTGATGATGCTGACGCTCAATCGCGGCGGGCCCGTGATCTGGTTGTCCGAGGACGATGCCAAGCGGGCCGGAATCGTCGACAACGATTGGGTCGAGTTATTCAACATCAACGGCGCCATTGCGGCGCGCGCAGTGGTGAGTCAAAGGGTCAACCCG
>CAYMSY010000086.1:0-4413 GCA_964393195.1 uncultured Alcaligenaceae bacterium
TGAAACTCGTCATCCTCGACCGCGACGGCACCATCAATTTCGACAGCGACCGCTTTATCAAGTCGCCCGACGAATGGCGCCCGATTCCCGGATCGCTGGAGGCTATTGCGCGGCTGAACGGCGCCGGGTTTCACGTGGCGGTTGCGACCAATCAGTCCGGCGTTGAGCGTGGCCTGCTCGATATGGATGCGCTGAATGCGATCCACGCCAAGATGTTGAAGGCCGTGCAGCAGGCCGGTGGGCGCATCGACGTGATCTATTACTGTCCGCATTCTGGCGATGCTGACTGCCGATGCCGCAAGCCTTTGCCCGGCATGTTCATCGACATTGGACAGCGGCTGAGCGTGCCGCTCGAAGGGGTGCCCTGTATTGGTGACGGACTACGTGATCTGCAGGCGGCGGCGGCGGCCGGCGCAAAACCCTATCTTGTACTCACGGGCAAAGGTGCCAGCACGCTTGCCGGTGGACAATTACCCGCAGGCACCCAGACGTTCAAAGATCTGGCGGCGGCGGTCGATGCCATACTCGCGCCGTCTCTCCAACCCGCCTAGACCGTCAGCCCATGCAAGCAATCCGCAATACGCTCTACGTCCTGCTGCAACTGATCATGACGCCCGTTTTCGCGTTCCTGATCTGCGGCTCGTTCTGGGCGTCCGCGAAAGGGCGCAATCTGCTTTGCGCGAAGTACACCCGCCTATTCGTCTGGCTGGCCAAGCATCTCTGTCGCATCGACTATGAAATCAAAGGCTGGGAAAACCTGCCGCAGCGCCCATTCATTGTGCTGTCGAAGCATTCGTCGACCTGGGAGACGCTGGCACTGGAGAGCAAATTTGCACCGGCAAGTTTCGTCGCAAAAAAGGAACTGCTCTGGGTGCCGTTCTTTGGTTGGGGTTTTGCGCTGTCATCTCCCATCACAATCAACCGCAAGGCGGGCGCACAAGCAATGGACCAGATGATCGTGCAGGGCAAGGAGCGGTTGCACGAACGTGGATTTACGATCGTAGTGTTCCCGGAAGGTACGCGCATTCGTGCCGGCACCAAGGGCAAGTACAAGACCGGTGGCGCCCGGTTGGCGATCGGCTGTAACGTGCCCGTCGTGCCAATCGCGCATAACGCCGGTTACTGCTGGCCCCGGCATCCGTGGAAAAAATACCCAGGGAAAGTCACGATGTCGATCCTGCCATCGATTGATCCGGCCGGACGCACGCTGGCAGAACTCAATGAAGAGATTGAACGGGTCATCGAAACCGAGGTGGCCCGACTCGGCAATTCACGCCTGGACCAACGCAGCTAGCCGCGATGGGCTTCTGGACTGCCCTGTTTTCACCTGCCGCGGCTAACCCGCCGAAGCCCCGCACCCGTCGCCCCGCCGACGAGGCAGTGGTTCCGAAAGTACGTATCAGTTCATCCGGTATCGAATACCGGCTCGAACGTGCCCGTCGCAAGTCGATCGGGCTCATCATTACGACCGACGGACTGCTCGTTCGTGCCCCAGGCTGGACGCCTCTTTACGAAATCGACGCCGCTATTAACGAGCGGCAAACGTGGATTGCCAGCGCTCTTGCCCGGCAGCAGGCCCGTCGCGCCCAGCTTGCGCAACATCGCGATGGCGGTCATGTCCTGTTCCGTGGCAACATGCTCAAGATGGTGCTGCGACCGGGGCTTTTTGAAGGTCTGGATTTGTCCGAGACGCATTGCATCGTCACGACAACCAGCGGCGCCTCAGATTCAACAGGAGCCTTCGCGACAGCTGCTCTGGATGAAGAGTTCAAACGTATAGCGAAGCGCGAATTGCCTGTGTTGGCTCACCGCATGGCTGCGGACGCCGGACTTCCGCTCAAATCCGTAAGCATCAGCAGCGCCCGCACGATGTGGGGGAGCTGTACCTCCGATGGACGGGTTCGACTGAATTTCCGATTGATCCAGCTTGCCCCCAATCTCATGCGACATGTAGTCGCGCATGAGTTAGCCCATCTGGTCGAGTTCAACCATTCAAAGCGATTCTGGACGATCGTAGAGCAGCTCGACCCGGACACCAAAGCACACAAACGCGCAATCAAGGGCTATTCCGTACTGCTGGAGCTTTAGGCAGGCACGGTGCTTTACGGCAATCAGTCGAACGAGATATGTACGCCGGTCTGCTCGAAGAACACGCGGCTGATGGCATCGGAAAGGGGTTCGCCGCTGCGCGTGTCTAACCAGACACCATCCGCCCACCGAAAGTGGTAACCCCCACTTTTGGCGGCAATCCATATTTCCTGGGTTGGTGCGTGGCGATTGACAATGATTTTTGAATTGTCCTGGCAGGTAATTTCAAGCACGCCCTGATTCAGTTCGACATCGTCCGCAGCGTCAGTCGCATCCACGGTTTCGACAATTTGATCAAACAGGGCGTCAACCAGTTCGTTGAATTCAGTGGCGGAAATCATTTGCTACTATCGGCCGAAACAAATCAGAGCCCCAAGTCTATGCGCACTCGCCTCACCTCCATTGTCGTCGCTGCTGCGATCCTGCTCGCCCTCGGTCTTGCGGGCTGCGGACAGAAGGGTCCGCTAGTCCCACCCAAAGCACTGACCGTTGCCGTCAGTCCATCCCTCATCTGCTAATCGTTAATCCTTCATGTTGCCACCCCACTTGCGCCGCGTAGAGCCGCACGGCGAGCTCGTTTACGAAAATATCAAACTCTCCGATGTCGCACGACAATTTGGGACGCCGAGCTATGTGTACTCACGCGCCGCCATCGTCGACAACTTTCGCGCCTATCAACAGGCGTTTGCGCAGTCCAAACCACTGATCTGTTACGCCGTCAAAGCCAATTCCACATTGAGCGTTTTGGCACTGCTCGCGTCTGAGGGAGCGGGTTTTGACATCGTGTCAGGCGGCGAGCTGCAGCGCGTGATTGCTGCGGGCGGTGATTCGCGCAAAGTCATTTTTTCGGGGGTCGCCAAGCGCGAAGATGAAATTGAGCTCGCGCTTTCACACAATATTCACTGCTTCAATATCGAGTCAGAAGCCGAACTGCACCGCGTAAACGAGGTAGCTGTCGCGCGCGGCAAACGTGCACGGATCACGTTTCGCATCAATCCCGACGTGGATGCGAAGACTCACCCTTACATTTCAACGGGACTCAAGTCCAACAAGTTTGGTGTCGCACATGCCGATGCAGTACGACTTTATGTGCTGGCTGCAAACATGGCCGGCATCGAAGTGCACGGTATCGAGTGCCACATCGGCTCACAGATTACCGAGTTGTCGCCCTACGTTGATGCATTGAAGCGCCTTTTGTCGCTCGTTGACGACTTGGCGGCGCGTGGCATTCATCTCCAACATCTGGATATTGGCGGCGGTCGGGCGATCAACTATCAGGGCGAGTCGATGGTGCCGATGACGGAGTTCGCACAAGCGGTTCAAAAGGAGATCGCCGGTCGTCATCTCGACCTGCTGATCGAACCTGGGCGCTCAATTGTTGGCGACGCGGGACTATTGCTCACGCGAGTGGAATTCCTGAAGCCCGGCGAAACCAAAAACTTTGCGCTTGTTGACGCGGCGATGAATGATCTCATTCGTCCTACGCTGTACGACGCATTTCATCCGGTTGAGCCAGTGCTAACGCGCCCCGGAACACCCGTGCTCTATGACGTCGTCGGTCCCGTGTGTGAGAGCGGAGACTGGCTCGCAAAGGAACGCAAACTCGTCCTTGAGCAGGGCGATTTGCTGGCGGTGCTGTGTGCCGGTGCCTATGGAATGACGATGGCGTCGAACTACAACACACGCCCTCGTCCCTGCGAAGTGCTAGTCGATGGTGATGAAGCTCATCTCATTCGCGAACGTGAACGATTCGAAGATCTGATTGCACACGAACGCATCGTGGTTTGATTTTTTCTCTTTCACACACGGTTGAATGCACGTGATGGCGTTCGATGTTGTGTGCAACAAAACAACACAGCGATTCACGCGCGCATTTCACGCGCGCGGATAATATTGTTTGCGAAAAAAATCAAGCTAGAATTCGCGTCATCAGGAGTGTTTGTTGTAAATAAGTTCGTGTGCCTTGAACTGTTTGTAACGGCGCCTGACACTGAGGTGTGTTGTGTCGAATCGCTCGTTGATTGCTGCGTTTTTCGTGGCGAGTAACGTGGGAAAAGCTCAAAGGATCACCTCAAGTGATGTTCAAAACTGTGAGAGTCAACCTTAGGAGACCACTATGAGCGACATGATGACTATGGCAGCTCCCGCTGCTGCTGCAGCCCCGGCCAAGAAAAAGCCTGCTGCCAAAAAGAAACCGGCTGCGAAGAAGCCTGCTGCCAAAAAGCCTGCTGCCAAAAAAGCGCCTGCTAAAAAAGCAGCGGCTAAAAAGCCAGCCAAAAAAGCAGCAGCTAAAAAGCCAGCTAAAAAAGCAGCAGCCAAAAAGCC
>CAYMSY010000086.1:4513-10492 GCA_964393195.1 uncultured Alcaligenaceae bacterium
AAAAAGCCAGCTAAAAAAGCAGCCAAGAAGAAGTAATCTCTCGCAAGAGATTTTCTCTTCAGGAAAAACGGCGCGGCAACGCGCCGTTTTTTATTTCAGGGAACCATACATGGCATCTCGCAAATCGACCAAGACGCCGACAACGGGGCCTGCTCCCCTGGTCTTGCCTGCATCACGGCCGCGCAATCGCGTTGCGACTGATCCGCTGCTCAAGAAATCTGGAGCGCACACCGACAAGCGCCTGCGTGGAAAAGTCAGCGCCAGCGCAAAAGATCTCTCCGACGCGCTACAGTCGATTCGCCAAACAAAAGGGGATGAACAAGGGTAGTGCAGCAACGACCTGGCTGAGCGTAAATCCGCCATGCCAACAAAAAAGCGCGCACAAGGCGCGCTTTTTGTTCAACCGCCCTAACCGTTAGCGACGGCGCTTGACGACCGCCTTTTTCCCGGCACCGCGCTTGGTCGGTGCGGCTTGGCGCGTGGAGCTCTTGCCGCCACGCTTGACGTAAACGACACGCCCCGCCTTCTTCGAGGCAGCCTGACGCACCGGAGCCGGGCCACTCACGTAAAGCAGCTGTCCGGCGCGTGCGGAGGGCTTGCCCATGCGGTTCCACTGCGCAAGCGTTGCCGGTTTCACGCCATAGCGCTTGGCGATACCAGCAAACGTTTCACCGCGTTTCACCTTGTGCGTGCGTGCTGAGGTGTATTCGGGGAACTTGGTGAATACCGCATTCTGGATACTGCCAAGCGCGTCTTCCGACGGGCCGTCTGACGGAACCAGCAAGTGATAGCCCGCAGGCAATGACGGGGCAACCGAGCGAATGCCGTTTACCGATTTGATCGCCGCGACTGTCGTACCAAAACGTTCAGCCAGTGCCTCAATGCGGTCACCCGCACGTGTCCGGTATGCCATCCATGACACACGGGGCTTCTCATTGGCTTCCAGACGCGCCAGGAAGTTGTCTGCCTTGTCGGCCGGCATCAATACCTGATATTCGCTGCGACCGCCGATGACCGGCCGGTTGTGCGCAGGATTGAGGGCGACGAAATCGGCCTCGGTCATGTCCGCGAGCTGGGCTGCGCGCTTGAGATCAATCGGATTGGCAAGCGTGATCGTCTTGAAGTACGGCTCGTTCGGGATACTCGCGAGCGTCAAGCCAAACGCGGCAGGGTTCCGGATAATGTTCTTGACCGCCTGCAGCTTGGGCAGGTAGTTGCGCGTCTCGGCGGGCATGTCAAGCGAGAGGTAGGTTCCATCTTTGCCGCGCGCCTTCGACTTCTGCACGGCACGACCGACCGAACCTTCGCCCCAGTTGTAGGATGCCAGAGCGAGCTGCCAGTCGCCGAACATGCCATGCAGTTTGCTCAGATAGTCGAGTGCACCGTTGGTCGCCGCTACGATGTCACGACGCGAGTCCGCCCACCAGTCCTGCTTCATGCCGTAGTTCACGCCGGTCGAGGGAATGAACTGCCATATCCCAGCAGCTTTTGCCGACGAATGTGCGATCGGGTTGAACGCGCTTTCAATCATCGGCAGCAGCGCCACCTCCAGCGGCATGCCTCGACGCTCAAGCTCGGTGACGATGTAGAACATGTACTTGCTGGAGCGGTCAACGATACGCGCCATGTACTCGGGGCGATCCGCATAGAACTTCTCCCACTTCGCAACCAGCGGATCGTCCAAATCTTCCATCGCGTAACCCGCGCGGATGCGATCCCACAAATCGGTTGGCGGTGCTTCAATCGGCGTGACCGTCTCGGCGACCACGCCAATCAGGGGCGCTTCCTTGACGACACTGGCTGTCGCTGAAGCGGGTGTCGTCGGCGTGGTCGCGACAGCGCCGGGCGTCGCAATGACTGGGACTACGTGTGGCGCAGCCAAAGCCGCAGCAGTGGGTGCACCCTGTCCACCCGCAACAGTGGCGGTTGGCGCAATCGCATACGCACTGAATGCCGGCGCGTGCGCTGCTGCGTCCGCAGGCGCGCGCGCGGTTGCGACGCTTGTGCTGACCGCTGCGGCGACATTCGCCGTTGCAACGGCCGCCGATGATGTAGCGATATCGGAAGCGACCTGCGCCGAAGCGGACGAAGCCAGAATGGAAAGCAGCAGCGCTACAACCAGTGGCGGCGTGGAACGCAAGGTACGTGCTGACAACGTGAACCGGGAAGACGGAGTGTGAACGGACTCGAGCGCGGAGGCTATCGAGCGACTGAGTAGGCTGGTTTCAAAGCGATGCACGCCTTCTCCTGGGACAAAATCTCGCGCGATGCTACTCATTTGACGCGCTTGCGTCAAATGAGTAGCTCCGAAAATCCCCTGCGGCACGTCATCAGCGGAACTCGTTTTTCCATTGACGCAACACGGCAAAGACCTGAACTGCATCGGACGTGTCAGCAGCGCTCAGGTTCACGTGCGCCTGTGCGCTGCGCATCACCGCACGCTCGGCGCAACGCAGGAATGGATTGGTCATTCGTTCAAGCGCAATGGTTGACGGCAATGTGGGTTCGTTGCGCGAGCGTTTTTCCTGTTCGCGAAAGCTGCGCTCAACCAGCGCTGCGTTGTCGCCGTCCACGGCGAGCGCAAAGCGCAGATTCGACAGCGTGTACTCATGGGTGCAATAAACACGGGTCCGCTCGGGCAGCGCTGCCAGTCGCGACAATGAATCGTGCAGTTGCTCAGCGGTCCCCTCAAACAGTCTGCCGCAACCTGCAGCAAACAGCGTGTCGCCGCAAAACAGTATGTCCTCGCTCACGTAAGCGATATGTCCACGCGTGTGGCCCGGTACCTCAATCACGCGAAATGGCGCGTCAACGAAACGCGGCAACGCAACCTCATCGTCCTGCGACAGGCCATGTGTCACGCAGGCAATATCTTCGGCGGCGGGACCGTAAACTGGAATCTTTCGCTCCGAGTTCAGCACATCGACGCCGCCGATGTGATCGGCGTGATGGTGGGTAATCAGGATCGCGTCGAGCGTCAGTTTGCGTTCCGCGAGGAAGGCCTCGACGGGTGCTGCATCGCCGGGGTCAACCACCACGCAATGTCCGTCGCGGATCATCGCCCAGATATAGTTGTCGGCAAACGCCGGGATCGGCACGATAGAAACGTCAGTACCCATTGGATCAATCGCCTCGCAACGCTGAAGTGGAGAACTGGGACGAGTGGCTGGCAACGCCGCTCGGGTCCTATGTCGTCGCGCGCGAGCAGGCGATCTTTGATCGCGTGCTGCCGGATCTGTTCGGATTTTATGCGCTGCAGATCGGCAGTGCCGGCGTGCCGCTGCTGCAATCGAGCCGCATCACGCATAAATTCACGCTGGCCTGGGACACCGCTGCGTCAGTATTGGCCGAGGCTGACCAGCTGCCGTTCGCGGAAAACCAGTTCGACCTGATCGTCTTGCCGCACACGCTGGAGTTTCAGGCTTTGCCGCATGAAGTGTTGCGTGAGGTATTCCGCGTCCTGCGGCCGGAAGGACGGCTGTTGATGACCGGCTTCAATCCGTATTCGCTATTTGGCATCAAGCGCTATTTCGGGCGCGAACGCAGCGGGCCGTGGGGCAGTGAATTCATTTCGCTGTCGCGTGCCAAGGATTGGCTCACGCTGCTCGGCTTTGACATCGCGGGCGGTCAGCTTGACTGTTACGCACTGCCGGCCCAGAACGAAAAGACGCTGCAACGGCTGAAGTGGCTGGACGCGGCGGGTGATCGCTCGTGGCCGTTTGCCGGTGGCGTTTATTTTCTCCACGCAGTAAAGCGCGTGGCCGGTGTTCGCCTGATCAAGCCGGACTGGGCGCGCGCCGGCCGCCGCAAGCGGGCCACTGCGGCAGTACCCACGCGAACCCATCACAACGCTGAACCGAAGTAAGTCCATGCAGGAACCCGAAGTCATCATTTACACCGACGGCGCGTGCAAGGGCAATCCGGGTCCTGGCGGCTGGGGCGTGCTCATGATTTCCGGCGAAAACCGGCGCGAACTGTGCGGTGGCGAGCGTGACACGACCAACAATCGCATGGAATTGACTGCGGCGATTGAAGCACTTCGCGCGCTGAAACGCCGTTGCCGGGTTCGGCTATTTACCGACTCAAGTTATGTCAAGCAGGGCATCGAAACCTGGATTCACGGCTGGAAGCGAAACGGCTGGAAAACTTCGGACCGCAAGCCGGTCAAGAACGCCGATCTATGGCAGATGCTCGACACGCTGGCGGCGCAACAGGATGTCGAATGGCGATGGGTGAAAGGACATTCCGGCGATCCCGGAAACGAGCGCGCGGACGAGCTTTCGAACGAAGGAATTCCGCAATAGCTTTTTTCTGAAAGCCTTTCTACATAGGGCATAAATGCATTTTCGCAAAAACTCGACTTATGTCAGTAATTGCTCCTATGCCCTACGCAGAAAGGCTTCTGCGAAAAAGCTGATAGTCGCTAGAAGTCTCCCATCGCCACCATCGAACGCACCGCAGAGTGCGTTTCGCCGCGGCCGACAATACAGTGATCAAGCACGTTGACGTCCACCAGCGCGAGTGCGCTCTTGAGCACGTGGGTAAGCGAGCGATCAGCCTGGCTCGGCATTGTTGAACCGGATGGATGATTGTGCGCAAGGATCACGGCGGCAGCGTTCTTGGCCAGCGCGGCGCGGACGACCTCGCGCGGATACACGCTCGTCTGTGTGAGCGTGCCGCGAAACAGTGTCTGCATCTCGATCAGTCGGTGCTGCGCGTCGAGCCACAGCGCGACGAATACTTCCACACGCTCATGTCCCAGCGACAGCCGCAAATAGTCTTTCACGATGTCCGGCGAATTGAGCAGGGGCCGCTCGGTCATGGCGCTGGCGAGCGCGCGGCGCGCCATCTCGACGCTCGCCTGCAATTGAACGTATTTCGCCTCACCCATGCCATGCACTGCGCAAAACTCTTCGCGCGGCGCGGCAATCACGCCGGCCATCGAGCCGAAACGCTGCAACAGTTCACGCGCCAGCCCGACGGCGCTCTGCCCGGCAACCCCGGTGCGCAGGAAGATCGCCAGCAGTTCGGCGTCGGTCAGCACATCGGCGCCGCGTTCCAGCAGTTTTTCACGTGGCCGGTCGTCGGCGGGCCAGTCCTTGATACTCACGATTCACGCCTTTCGCAGGTCGCCGCAACCAAAAGCGTCGCGGCTGGCGTGAATTATGACCGTATTTACTGTATTTGCAAACAGTATTTATGGCGGCTAACGCGACACGTACTTGCCCAGTTCCTGTTTGGCGATTGCGGCGCGATGCACTTCATCCGGACCGTCGGCGAAGCGCAGCGTGCGTGCGCCCGCATAGGCGTAGGCGAGCGGAAAGTCATCGCTCACGCCACCACCACCATGCGCCTGAATCGCCCAGTCGATGACTTTGCAGGCAACGTTCGGTGCGACGACCTTGATCATTGCAATTTGCTGCTTGGCGACCTTGTTGCCTGCCACGTCCATCATCCATGCCGCGTTCAGCGTCAGGAATCGCGCCTGATCAATCATGCAGCGCGCTTCGGCAATGCGCTCATGCCAGATGCTTTGTGCGGCGACCGGCTTGCCAAACGCAACGCGCTGCGTGAGGCGCTTGCACATGAGTTCCAGCGCGCGCTCGGAGAGACCAATGAGGCGCATGCAGTGGTGGATGCGTCCCGGCCCGAGCCGTCCCTGCGCGATTTCGAAGCCACGGCCTTCGCCGAGCAGCATGTTGGCCGCAGGCACGCGCACGTTCTCAAAGGTCATTTCGCAATGACCGTGCGGCGCGTCGTCATAGCCAAACACATTGAGCGGCCGGATCACCGTCACGCCCGGAGCATCGGCGGGCACCAGAATCATCGACTGCTGCGTGTGCTTCTGGGCAGTCGGATCGGTCTTGCCCATCACGATGTAAACCGCACAGCGCGGATCACCGGCACCGGAGATCCACCATTTGCGACCGTTGATCACATAGTCATCACCGTCGCGCTCGATGCGGGTTTCGATGTTGG
>CAYMSY010000087.1:0-10266 GCA_964393195.1 uncultured Alcaligenaceae bacterium
CAGGCGCATCGACGTCGCGTACACATCGGCAGCCTTGTCCACGAAATGGCAGCGTGCGCCGTAGAACTCGATCATCGCGATTTTTTCCGCAGATGTGCTTTTTGGCATTACCGCGATGAATGGCAGGCCAAGCAGCCGCGCGAAATAGGCTTCGGAGACGGCGGTTGACCCGCTCGATGCCTCGATGATGGTCTGCGCCTCGCGGATCCAGCCGTTGCATAGTGCATAAAGGAATAGCGACCGCGCCAGCCGATGCTTCAGACTGCCGGTCGGATGCGTCGATTCGTCCTTGAAATAGAAGTCGATCCCTGCATCGTTGAATCGCCCTAGAGGCAGTGCGATCAGGTGCGTATCTGCGGAGCGCTGAAAGTCCGACTCGATGCGTGCGACGGCCCAGTGCAGCCAGGGACTGTCCCGGGTTTGAACAGAAGGGGAGAGCGGAGGCGACGTCGTCATGGTTTTGCCGGTGTTGAAACGGGAGGCGCCAATATTGATTGGCGGGCGGTTACAGGATTATTGCCGTTCAGCGGCGGATGCAGTTGTCAAAAATGGCGTCAAAGACGCCAGACGCTAGATCAACTCCAGCACACCGTCTGCGAGCTTGCCATAACGCAGCAACAGGATGTCGCGCGGATAGTTCTGGTACAGCCGCCACGGTGCTTTCGAGCCTTGTTTGGGAAACAGGTGCAGCGAGCGGGCGAAGTAACTTGACGAAAAATCCACCCACGGCTCCTCTGTCATGGAGGTGTCCGTGTTACGCGGCGTGCACTGCCTGACACCATGTTGCTTCATGTAATTGAGCAGACGGCACACGTACTCGCAGGTCAAGTCACATTTGAGCGTCCACGACGCGTTGGTGTAGCCAAACGAGGACGCAAGATTGGGCACGTCGCTGAACATCAGGCCCTTGTAATTGAGCGTTTTGGCCAGGTCAACCGGCTTGTCGTCAATGCTCAGTTGCAGTCCGCCGAGTAGCTGAAGATTGAGACCGGTCGCCATCACGATGAGGTCGGCGTCGAGCTGTGCACCGGACTTGAGCTGAACACCCCCCGCCGTGAAACTCTGAATTTCATCGGTCACAACCGACGCGCGACCCGATTTGATTGCCGCAAAGAAATCACCGTCCGGCGCCAGACACAGACGCTGATCCCACGGGTTGTAACGCGGCGTGAAATGTGTTGCCACATCATAGTTCGGCCCCAGCGCCATGCGCACGCCATCCTGAATCAGCTGCTTGACCTTTTCCGGCTTGCGCCGGCACAACTGAAAGATGTACATGCCAAGCAGCACGCGCTTCCAGCGTGCAATGCCGTAGGCAAGCTTCCCCGGCAGAAAGCGTCGCATCCAGTTCGCCAGTGCATCCTCCGACGGGCGCGCCACGATGTAGGTCGGCGAGCGTTGCAACATCGTGACGTGTGCCGCCTGTTTTGCCAGCTCCGGCACCAGCGTCACCGCCGTGGCGCCGCTACCGATCACGACCACGCGTTTGTCTGCGTAGGCAACGTCGTCGGTCCATTGTTGCGGATGAACCACTTTGCCGGCAAATGTTGCAATGCCCGGAAAATCAGGCGTGAAACCTTCGTCGTAGCGGTAATAGCCCGAACACATGAACAGGAAACTGCCGCTGATCTGCGTTTGTTCATTGTTTTCGCCGTGTTCGATGTTCACAGTCCACTGGGCGTCCGCGCTCGACCACGTGGCGCTCCTGGCGCGATGAGCAAACCTGATGTGGCGTTCAATATCGTTTTCACGTGCCGCATCGCGAACGTACTTCAGTATCGAAGGCCCATCCGCGATGGCTTTCTGTTGTTCCCAGGGCTTGAATGAATAGCCCAGCGTGTACATGTCGGAATCCGACCGGATGCCCGGATAACGAAACAAGTCCCAGGTTCCGCCGATGCTGCCGCGACTTTCCACAATCGCGAAAGTCCGTTCCGGGCAGCGCATCTGCAGGTGCCGCGCCGCACCGATGCCGGAGAGTCCCGCACCGACGATCAGGACGTCGAAGTGTTCAATGAGCATGGCTGACTGGCTGGTTAACTACGGTGACTATAGGCTGTCGCCGGGCACATTGATGGCATCTTGCTCACATCAAGGTCAATCAGCTTTTAACGGAAAGTACCATCGGTAAAGGGCTTACAGCTCATTTATGTCAAAAGTCGATAAATAAAAAAATGTGGTTTAAGCCCTTTGCCAATGGGCATTTCAGCGAAAAGATGATCTGAAATTACTGACGCGCAAATTACCTACCGAGCCACGGCGCCGTCGCGAAGCGGTCCACCAGAAAATCCAGCAGGGCACGCACGGCGGGCGACAGGTGACGGCGTGAAGGATAGAGCGCATAGATGGTCATCGCCGGCAGTTGCCAATCTGTCAGCACGGCGGTCAGCGCGCCATCGCGGACATACGCATTGACGAGGTAGGTCGGCAGCAGCGCGACCCCGCCACCGGCGAGCGCCGCATGCAGCAATATCGTTGCATCATTGGCACTGTAACGACTGGCGACACCGATCGGCAGGGTTTCGTCGTGCCGCGTGAACTGCCAGACGCTTTTGCCGAAATTGGCGTGACTGAGGCAGACATGTTGTGTCAGCGCTGACGGCATCTGAGGTGTGCCGTGCGTGGCGAGATAGGCCGGCGACGCGACGAGCACTGAATCACAGCGTGCCAATGGTCTCGCGATCAGCAAGGGATCGGGCTCCGCGCTGATGCGGATGGCAAGGTCAATGCGCTCTTCGACCAGGTTCACGGCCGTCTCGCTGATCCTGAGATCGATTTTGAGCTGTGCATGCAGGGCCAAAAAATCAACGACGGCCGACGCCAGATGCGAAGTCGCAAACGACGAGCTCGACGTGACGCGCAGCTGGCCGCGAAGCGCTCCGCCTTGTGTCGCGGTTTCGGCCTCCACGTCCTGCATCAGCGCAATCATCTGCTCGCCGCGCCGCAGGCATTGCTCACCGGCATCGGTCAGCGTCACGCGGCGCGTCGTCCGCTGCAACAGGCGCGAGCCCAGCCACTGCTCAAGCTCGCTCACATAGCGGGTCACCATCGGTCGCGACATGTCGAGCCGATCGGCGGCACCGGTGAAGCTTCCGCATGCCGCGACCTCGGCAAAAACCTGCAAAGCGGTGAGTCGATCCATGATTGGCTCGGTTTATGAAGCTAATAATGTCGAATTCTGGCATTTATTTGATTGTTTTTCGTTCATAAACTTCAGTCTTCAGGTCAAACACCTTGTCAACTGGAGTTCATCATCATGTTCCGCACTTCTCTCGTCGCCGCATCAATCGCCATCGTGTTTTCGTCGGCTCAAGCCGCGCAGCCGCTGCAATTGAAGATTTACAACGCTGACGACAAAAGCTTCAACGTCAACTCAACCCTGATATATGGCGAAACAGAGGCCATGGTGATTGATGCCGGCTTCACGCGCGCCGATGCCTTGCGCATCGCCGCCAATGTGCTCGACAGCGGCAAGCAACTCAAGACCATTTACGTCAGTCAGGCCGATCCGGACTATTACTTCGGCGTTGAAGCGCTGAAAGAAGTATTTCCAAACGCAGAGGTGGTCACCACGCCCGCAGTGCTCGAAAAACTGAGCAGCAAAGTTGCAGGCAAGGTCGCGTTCTGGGGGCCGAAAATGGGTGCCAACGCGCCGCGCACGCCGGTGCTGCCAAAAGCACTTGTCGGCAACACGCTCAGGATTGATGGTGAAACCATTGAAATTCGCGGCACCGGCGGTCTGCTCGCGCACCGCCCGTACGCGTGGATTCCATCAATCCAGGCCATCGTCGGCAACATTGGTGTGTTCGGCGACCTGCACGTCTGGACTGCCGATACCCAGACCGCCGCCGAGCGCAGCGCCTGGGTCGCGCAACTCAACGAAATGGGTGCACTGAAGCCGGCCGTCGTCGTGCCCGGTCACATGAAGGCAGGCACGCGCACGGACGCGAGTGCGATCACGTATACGCGTGACTATCTCGTCACGTTTGAAAAGAATGCGCTTACCGCCAGCAACAGCGCGGAACTGATCGACAGCATGAAGAAGGCGTTCCCCAATGCGCCTGCCGGCCTCGCACTCGACATCGGAGCCAAGGTGAACAAGGGCGAAATGAAGTGGTAGGCGATAGAAGCTGACGGAGCTGACGGAGCTGACGGAGCTGACTATGGCCGGTCAGCGGGGCGCAGTGCAAGCGGTCTGTGCCCCTGCGACAGCTTTCTCTTGCTCGTAGGCCGCGTTGTTCCGCGGTAGCCGCATGATGCCGTCGCGTGCAGAGCAGAAATATCCGCATGTTTGCGAAAAAGTCCGGTCGTCTGACCTCCGGTTTTCCTGACCGTCCGCCCCTTGATCCGGATGCGTTTCCGCAGACAGGAATCATCCGACTTTTTCCATTTTTCCGGTTTCGGCAACACGCCACAATATCCGGCGCGTACACTCCTGTTGGTTACAAAAAATAATCAATTTTCAACCGGAGAAAATCATGAGGACACTGTGGCACCGGCTATGGTTGGGGGGTACTTTTCTGGTGGCAAGCGTCACCGTTTTTGCTCAAGACATCAACGTTGCGCAGATCGGTCCGTTCACCGGACTGCCGTCGCCGGATGCACATGAGATCAATGCGGGCGCGCTCGCATACTTCGCGAAAGTCAACGCAGCCGGCGGCGTGAGCGGCAAGCAGCTAACGCTCACCAAGTTTGACGACGGATTCAATGGCGACAACTTCGCCAAGCAGCTTGAAGCCGTGAAGGCTGCAAAAAAGTATGTGGCATTGCTCTCGCCCATCGGCTCGGCCGGCATCGGTAAAGCACTCAAGGAACAACTGTTCGACGACGCCGGTTTGATCATCATCAACGCGGTGCCTGGGTCCGACGCGCTGCGCAACCCCGGTCATCCCTATCTGTTTCATGTGCGCGCGGGTGACGCCAAGCAACTGGAGCGGGTGGTCATGCATGCCAAGGTACTCAACATCCAGAAGCTGATGGTGCTGCATCACGACTTGCCGATCGGCGTCGTCGGACTGGCCAGCATCAAGGCGATTGCAGAAAAAGTGGGCGGCATGCGCATCGCATCGGTCATGTCGAGCCAGGAGATCTCAGCCATCACAAATGCCAGCAAAGAGGTTGCGAAGCAGGGTGACTTCGACGCGGTCGTCGTCATCGGCTCCCCCAAATTCAGCGCCGACTGCATCGCGCAGCTGCGCACCGTGGGTGTTCGCCAGCAGATCTACACGCTCTCGTACGCAACGCCTGAACTGATCACCAAGGTCGCAGGAAAGGAGCGCGCGCTGGGTGTTGGCATTGTGCAAACCTACCCAAATCCGCGTTCACGCATTACACAGATCCAGCGCGACTTTCAGGCAGTCATGGTCGAGCATGCGCCCGAAATCAAGAACTACTCCCCGTTTCACTTTGAAGGCTACCTGTGCGCACGCATTCTGGTTCAGGCCATCAAGGCTGCCAACGGACGCACAACGCCACAGGCGTTGCGGGCTGCCTTGCGCGAGATGGGGCCGATTGCTTTCGGCGATTTCATCATCGATTTCAGCAAATCTAACGTTGGTGGATCGTGGACGGACATTGCCGTGATTACTCGCGACGGCAGTTTGCGTTACTGAGTTACTGTTGGCAGCGTTTACCGAGGATCCGGTGGCGAACGATACCGGCGCTGCCCAACTGCCTGAATGTGCCATCGTATGGCGGCCATCCAGGCGGTCCGTTCGTCCAGATCGGGCACGGGACATTGCGCCTCTTTCTGCAGACAAGCCGCACGGCGTGCAGTTCCAAACTGCGAGTACACATAAGGCTTGGCGCGCAAGCTCGCCGATCAGGGAGCTGACATCGGCTGGACTGTTGGCTGTGGGTTCGGCACAATGGCTCCATGCTTATCAAACTTCTCCCCCTCTTTTTTGCCTCGCTGGCGATGGCCACCAGCGCACAAACTACCCATCCCGTCTCGTACAAACTCGTCAAGGCGGGAGATACGCACAAGCAGCTTGTGACCGCCTACCCGGCCGCCAGATGCGTCATTCTGAAAACGCTCACGCGCTGCGAGCTGCGTGAACAAAGCTGGGCTGATGTCGAACCAGCCAATGTGTCCTTCTTCGTGATCGATGGTCTCGTTGAACGTATTGCAATACAGCTCAAGGCGGACGCATGGGACAAGGCCCGCTCCGTGCTCAGTACCCAGTACGGCGCGACGCCAGCCCCGGAAACGCCAGTGGCGGCCGAGAATGAACAAGCGCGCTACGTCTGGAAACTCGGCGGCGGCGCCGTGGCGCGAGCACAGCAGTACGGCGGCCGCGACGCCTTCGTCGTCGTCACCCTGAGCACTGACAAGGCGGTGGCTCTTGAGGCGAAGGCTCGCGCAGAGCGTGCAACGCCGCCTGGCAAAGACAAGGACAAGGGCTAGGCATCCGTACAGATTCTTCCGCCTGTCGCGGTTTTAATGCATGATCACCGTGCGAACCGAAATACTCTCGCCGCAGGCGCTGGCTGCGTCAGCGGAGTGCGTCGCCCTCATGTCTGCGGCGCAGTCGGTGGCCGGCGCGCGTTGCATCCACACCGACTTTGACGTTGATGCGACCGCGCTGGCTGCGGACGATGCGGCGGACGTGTTTTACGCCGTCGCGCATCATGACGCGAACGGCGGTTCGCCGGTCGCCATCCTCGGTGCCGAGATTGCCGACAAGCTTGAACGTGGCTGGTTGCGTGGACCGTTTGTCGCGTCCGCGTTCGCGGCTACTCCCGAACACTTCGCCACGGGCGCGAATCACGCGTTGCAGGCCATGCTCGCGCGCGCCGGTGCGCGGGTGAAGCAGCTTGATGCATTTGTCGAAACCTCGCATGTTCGCGCGCTCGACTGGTACGCGGAAAATGGCTTCGTACCGGTGCGCAAACATAGCAACTACATCGTGCGCCGCGACGACGCCCGTTACAAAGCGGTCGCGGCCGCAGCACCACCGGAACCGTCAATGGTTGACGCGATCACGGCACTGGCGAACCGCTCGTTTCCCGGGGGGTATCTCACGCGCGACGACTTCGCCGCGCCGCCCAACGACGAAGCCATCACGCTCGCACTTGTCGAGAACGGCGAATTGCTTGGTTACATCCGCGCATCATACGAACCGGGCGCAATCGAAGTGTTCATCGATAACCTCGCGGTTTCAGAAACGGTCCGGCGACGCGGTATTGGTCGCCAGCTGCTGAATGCAGCGCTGCATTGGGCGTTCGTGACACGCGAGGCGCCGCAGGTGGGGCTCACCGTAAAAGAAGGCAACACCAACGCCGAACGGCTGTATCAAAGCGTGGGGTTTGAACTGCTGGCCGAGGGGCAGCATCTGCGACGCCTGATCGCGGCTACAAACTGAACTCAGTCGCGTTCAACACCCAACTGGCGCCGCAACGCAGCCACTTCCTCCAGCAAATCCACCACCAGCGCCGTGACTTCCGGATTGGCATCGAACGTGCGCTCGATGCTGGCCAGACGTCGTGCGCGAGCGAGCGAGGCACTGGCAAACCGCCACGATTGCGGGTTGCCGGCTATCGTCGCCGCAGTGCATTCGAGAAAACCGTCCTGCACGCGCTGCCGCACCCATGCGATTTCCACTGCGCAGGCGTTGGCCAGTTCGTCGATCGTGAGCGTGGCATCATCGACGAGTACACCCGTAACCGTGTTCCGATTTGCCATGATCAGGCCCCCGTTTCCGTTGTGGTGGCACGAGGATTGAACGGCATCTCGCGCGCCATGGATTCATAAATTTCCCGCGCTTTGGCGCTGTCTGCAGGCGGCAGTACGATGGACATTTCCAGATACAGATCACCTGCCGGATCGCCCGGAATGCCACGCCCCTTGAGCCGCAACTTGCCACCCGGCTGTGACCCCGGCGGCACTTTGACCTGCACTGGCCCCGACGGCGTGGGCATTTCGACGGTCGCGCCGAGCGCCGCCTCCCAGGGCGCCAGCGGCATTCGTTCGATCACGTCGCGGCCGTCGATGCGATAGCGCGCGTCCGGCGCAAAGTGAATTTCCAGAAACAGGTCACCGGCCGGTCCGCCGTTGAAGCCGGGGCTGCCTTGCCCGGCGAGGCGGATGTGCTGGCCTTCCTTGAGTCCTTTCGGGATGTTCACATTGAGTGTGCGCTCTTCAGTGACCACATGGCCGGATTCGTCCAGCCGCGCACCGCGCAGCGTGATGGCGCGCGTAGCGCCGTGGTAGGCGTCAATGAGATTGATCGTCACCCTGGCGTGATGATCTTCTCCGCGCATCTGTCGCGGACCGGCATCGCCACTGCGCCTGCCACGCGCGCCACGTGGACCGGCACCTCGCGTAGCCTCGCCAAACATGCTCGCGAAGAAATCGCTGAAACCCTGTGCTTCGGCGTCACTCATGCCGGCGCCGGAATATTCACGCCCGGCATTCCAGTCCGGCGGCGGCCGGAAGTCCTGTCCGTTGCCGTAACCGCTGCCGAGCGCATCGTAGGCCGCGCGCTTTTCCGGGTCAGACAGCACGTTGTTGGCTTCGTTAATCTCGCTCATGCGTTTCGCGGCGTCGGGCTCCTTGCTGACGTCGGGGTGATACTTTCGCGCGAGCCTGCGAAACGCCTTCTTGATTTCGTCGGTGTCGGCCGTCTTGCTGACGCCGAGGATCTGGTAGTAGTCCCTGAACTCCATGCCTGAGGACTCCTCTGTGAACGGGGCCGGTATGTGGCGGCAATAAGGCAGTATCTATCGGCTCGATTGTGACTGCTTTGAGCCAGGTCAGCCCCGACCACGGACTATCAGCTTTTTTCTGAAAGCCGCATCCATGAAGGGCTTGTAGCTGAAAAACGCTAAAAGTCGAAAAAATAAAAAAAGGCCCGATGGGCCTTTTGAAATGGACGTTTCAGCGAAAAGCTGATCCCGATTTGGGCGGACGGGAGAGCACCGTGGCCTCACCCGCCCGCCCGCGCCGGCAAGCCGGCGCGCGCGAAGGTCGCGTTATGGTTTCAGCGCATCAATCGCGTTGGCGATATCGCTGTCACTGCGGGCAGAGTTGCGTGCTCCGCTCGTCAGCGCCGGTCCCGACAGTCCGAGCAGGCGGCGCAGGATCAGCAGCCCGTCTGACGTGGCCCGCGTGTTGCCGTCTGCATCGACGTCAAACTGCACAAGATTGGCGGCGATGTGCGCCTCGATCTGCGCGGCGTTGCGGCGGGCGTTGGTGCCGAGCGCGTTTTGCGTGAGTGCACTGCCACGAACTCCGAGCAGGTAACGCATCAGCAGCAGACCGTCGGTCGATGCACTGTAGATGTCGGGTGCATCGCTGTCGTCAATGTTGAGAATCGCTGCTGGTGCGCCACAGACGCCCGGTCCGGGGACGCCCACTGGCAATGTGGCGGTGATAACGGTTCCGGCCGTGATGATCGCCTGATTGAACGAATACTGCGTAAAGTCGCTGCCAGTGGTGGCGGGCTGCGCACCGACCGTTGCCGTACCCCCGTTGGCGGACGGGCCGAAGCCGGTCTGCGGATAGTGGTACTGGAACGAGCTGCCTTCGTTGAACACGATTGCGAATCGATTGTTCAGCGTGGTGGTGCCACCGTCATTCACTGTCCTGCCGCGCCATTCGATGATGAACTGGCGATTGGGTGCCGTACCGACCGTGTTGGTGTAGATGCCGCCGCCTGTCGGGTTCAAGTTCAGGTCGTCCCAGTTGGCAAACAGTGTGGCCGCCGCTACCGGGAAGGCGTCACCCGGGAAGTCGGCGGCATCATCGACGCCTGCACTTGGCAAGGCGGTGTTCGTGTATTGCCGGCTGCCGCCGGTGGGTACGAATTGCACGAGCCCATTGGTCGAGACGCGCAGTGTGGACCCGCCCGGTACGGTGGTGCCGTAGATGATGAAGTCGAGCCCCGCAGGCGTTGTCACGTTAAAAAGCGCGTCATCGGTGTTGCTGCCGGCGACCAGTGTGCCGCCGGCCGGGATCGTCGCACCGGTCGGCGCAGACGTAAACACATACTTGCCCGTCGAAACGCCGACGGGTAGCGAGAAGTTCAGTACTGCAGGCGATACGCCGCCGCCGCTGAACGTGACCGTCAGGGTGAAATTGGCGGTGCTGCCATAGGCCATGCTGTTGCTGGTTGATATCTGATACGGCGTCAGGTTGTCCGCTGTGCCACCGCTTCCGGCGATGTCGGGATACGCAGAAGCTCCCTGGGTAATGGTGACGCCCGGTGTGCTGCTGGTCAATACGGCAGACACGGCCGTTGCCGTGCCGCCGCCGTTGTTGATGAG
>CAYMSY010000088.1:0-9654 GCA_964393195.1 uncultured Alcaligenaceae bacterium
GATGAACCTTCCGCCGTCCACCGCTGCGCCGCCCGCCCACGCTGCGGCTTCGCGCACTCCCGCCCGGGCCGGAGCCACGCCTTCCGTTGCGCTGTCACTGGTACAACGCCGCGCTGCGGAAGCCGTGCTTGCGGTACTGGCCGGGCAAAACGCGGACGGCGCCATTGCCCGTGTCGATACCACCGGTTTTGACGGCGCGACACGCTCGGCGCTGACCGATCTGACCTACGGCACACTGCGTTTTCTCGGCGAACTGCGTGGCATCGTTCGCCTGTTCGTGCACAGCAAACCGGAGCCGCTGATCGAGGCGATTCTGTGGGTCGCCATCTATCAGTTGTCACATGGCAAAACGGCGTCGCATGTCATCGTGTCGCAGGCCGTCGCCGCCGTTGAAACGGTCAATCGCGGTGCCAAGGGTTTTGCCAATGCGGTGTTGCGCAACTACCTGCGCGACGTCGACGGCGCGCTGGCGAAAGCCGTGGAACGCGACGAAGGCATGTGGAACCACCCGACCTGGTGGGTCGAACGCGTGCGCAGCGAATATCCGGAGTGGTGGGAAGCAATCCTGCGCGGCGGCAATGGCCACGGCCCGCTCACGCTGCGGGTGAACCGCCGGCGCGCGACGGCCGAGAAGATCATCGAAGCATTCGCGGCAAAAAAGATCGAAGCCGAGGTGCTGTCCGAGAACACGCTGGTGCTCAAGCGGCCACGCCCCGTGGACCGCTTGCCCGGATTTCGGGACGGCTGGTTCTCCGTGCAGGATGCCGGCGCGCAACTCGCTGCCACGCTGCTCGGCGTGAAGGACGGCATGCGGGTGCTCGATGCCTGCGCGGCGCCGGGCGGCAAGGCGGCCCACGTGCTGGAACTTGCCAATTGCTCGTTGCTGGCGCTGGATGTCGATGCAACCCGCTGCGAGCGCATTGCCGAAAATTTTTCGCGCCTCGGTCTTGACGGCAACGTGCTGGCTGCGGATGGCACTGAACCCGCGACCTGGTGGAACGGAGCTGCCTTCGACCGCATTCTGCTCGATGCGCCGTGCACCGGCTCCGGCGTGGTGCGCCGCCACCCCGACGGCAAATGGCTCAAGCGCGAGACCGATATTGCACAGTTGGCGGCGCTGCAACGGCGCCTGATTGATGCCCTGTGGCCGCTGCTGAAACCCGGCGGCCGCATGCTTTATGCAACCTGTTCGATCTTCCGTGCAGAAAACGGGCAGCAGGTGGATGCGGCGCTCGCACGTCATGCCGACATGCGTCGCATTCGCGTCACATTGCCGGGCGACCCGGCGAGCAGCGGCGGTCAGTTGTTGCCAGGCGGCAACCGCAAGACCCACAATCACGATGCGTACTTTTACGCGCTGCTGGAAAAAATCGCCTCGTGACATCACAACGGTCCGTCTCGCAACGTGCATTTACTGCGTTTGTCGCATGGCTGACGACGTTATCGTTTTCTGTGCAGGCGGCAGCGGAAACCATTGCGGTGAAAAGTGCGGTAGTTCGCCTGCAGGACGATGCCTTCGTGATGGACGCGGAGTTTGATTTTTCGCTGACCGCACCGCTGGAAGAAGCGCTGGTGCGCGGAACGCCGCTCTATTTCGTCCTCGAAACCGAAGTGACCCGGAGCCGAAGCTACTGGTTCGATGAGCGCGTCAATTCACCGCAATTCGTGCGACGTCTTTTCTTCACTGCGCTGACAAATTCGTATCGTGTCGATACCGGTCGCTCCGTTGGCACACCCAGTAGTTACCCCACGCTTGACGAAGCGCTTCGGCAAATCCGCCTCGTCCGCGGACGCACGCTGCTCGAGCGACGTGAGCTCAAGAGCGGCGAACGCTACGAAGTCTCGCTGCGGCTCAAACTGGATACGACGCAACTGCCAAAACCGTTGCAGGTCAATACGCTGGTGTCACGCGAGTGGACGCTCGCGAGTGACTGGTACCGCGTGGTCCTCACGCCATGAGCGAGCCGACTCCCGCCGATACGCCCAGTCTGATCGGCCGACCTGACGCCGCGATGTCGGCCGTTGGCCTGTCGCCGCCGCGATGGATGCGCGCAGCCTGGTTGGTGCTTGCGATTGCTGGTGCCGTGTTCATCACCGTGCTGGCGACGGCATCGGCCAACTCGGCGCTGTTCACCCGCTATTACACCGAGATTCTGGTGGCCAACGCACTGATCGTCGCAGGCCTCGCGGCGCTCGTGATTTATCAGGTGGTGCTCCTGTTGCGCGCGCGGCGTGCGGCCGTATTTGGCGCCAAGCTTACGACGCGGATGATGATGTTCTTCGCGGTGGTCGCGGTGTTGCCGGGTGCACTCGTTTATGGAATTTCAGTGCAGTTTCTGGCGTCCTCCATCGAGAGTTACTTCGATACGCGCATCGACAAGGCGCTGGAAACAGGGCTGCAACTCGGCCGAACGGCCCTTAACCAACCGCTCAAGGAGCTATCGCGCAAGGCAGAAAACATCGCCACAGCGCTGGCGTCGCGCGAACCTTCCGACGCGCGCAGCGTGCTTTCAAGCATGCGCGAACAAACGGGTGTCACCAACGCGTCGCTGCTGACGGCCAACGGCTCGCTTGTGGCGCAGGCCACCGAGAGCGTGGTCGCCATGCCGCCGGCCACGCCGACCGCGATGGAGCTGCGACAGGTACGGGCTATGCAGACCATCACCGCTGTTGAGCCGGCCGGTGAGACGGGTCTGCAGCTCAAGGTTATTGCTCCAGTCTCCAATGGGGATGCGTCTCCGCTGCGAATTTTGCTGGTCACGCAGCCGGTGCCAGCCGCGTTGCGCGAACAGTCCGAACGCGTCGAGGCAGGCTTCCGCGACTATCAGGAATTGTCATACCAGCGGACCGCGCTCAAGCGATTGTTTGCCTTCACGCTGACGCTGGCGCTGATGCTGGCGCTGCTCACGGCGCTGGCATTGGCGGCGGTCTTTTCCGAGCGTCTGGCGCAACCGCTGGCGCGTTTGGCCGAGGGCACGCGGGCTGTCGCTGACGGTGACTTCTCGCGTAAGCAACCCGTCGAAGGGCGCGACGAATTGTCAGTGTTGACGCAGTCGTTCAACACCATGACTTCACAACTCGCGGAAGCGCGTGATCGCGATCAGGCCAATCGCCGCGAGATCGAGACCAGCAACCTGTATCTCGAAAATATCCTCAAGAACCTGAACGCCGGTGTCCTCGTGTTCACCGATGACTTCGTGCTGCGTGTTGCCAACGCCGCAGCTGCCGTCATCCTGCAGGCACGGATTGATGAGCGGGTCGGTGAACCCCTGACTGGCTGGTTGGCGGCGGAACCCGGGCTGAGCAATTTCGCCGACATCATCTCGCGCAACTTTGCGCTGGCGGGCGAAAACGACTGGCAGCGCGAACAGGAATTGATGGTCAGCGGCAATGCGCGCACGTTCATCCTGCGTGGCGCGCGGCGCGTGGTGGCCGATGTTGCCGCACGCATCGTGGTGTTCGACGACATCACTGAAGTGCTGCAGGCACAGCGGGACACGGCGTGGGCTGAGGTTGCCCGGCGCCTGGCTCATGAAATCAAGAACCCGCTGACACCGATCCAGCTGTCAGCCGAGCGGCTGGAAATGAAACTGGTGCCGCGTCTGGCCGAGAGCGACGCCGAGATACTTCGCAAGGGCACGCAGACCATCGTCAATCAGGTGACGGCCATGAAGAACATGGTTAACGATTTTGCAATCTATGCGCGACGACCACGCCCCGGCAGCTTGCAGGCGGTGGACGTCGAGGCCCTGCTCAAGGAAACGCTGGAACTGTATGCCTCGTACACGGTGAAATTGTCGCTCGACTGGCACACCGATGAACGCATGATTCGCGGCGAGGCAACGCGCTTGCGGCAGGTCGTGCACAACCTCATGCAGAACGCGGTGGATGCCTGCCTTGACCGTGCCGATGGTCAGGTCTCGGTGGAAGCGACGGCACGGGATGTTGTCGGACATGACGGCGAGCGCGAACTTGTGCTTAGATTCTGCGACAATGGCGGGGGATTCACCGATGCCGTCAAGCAGCGTGCGTTTGAACCCTATGTCACCACCAAGCCGAAAGGTACGGGCCTTGGACTCGCGATCGTCAAGAAGATTATCGATGAACACAAGGGACGTATCAGCCTCGAAAACTCTGCGCTTGGCGGCGCCGTAGTCACCGTTGTATTCCCCTTATTGGCTGAAGAGAAAACAGACACTTGATCGCTCCTACCGAAATTCTCGTTGTCGACGACGAGATTGGCATTCGTGAATTGCTGCACGAAATCCTCGAAGACGAGGGCTTCGTGGTGCGCCTCGCCGAAAACGCGGCGACTGCACGCGAGATGCGCCGAAAACACAGCCCATCGCTGGTGCTGCTCGACATCTGGATGCCTGATGCTGATGGCGTGACGCTACTCAAGGAGTGGAAAGCGGCAGGCCTGCTCACGATGCCGGTGGTGATGCTTTCCGGCCATGCAACGATTGAAACCGCGGTTGAAGCCACCCGCATAGGTGCGTTTGACTTTCTCGAGAAGCCGATCGGACTGCAAAAACTTCTGGCCACTGTGCAGCGCGCACTCAAGGTTGGGCAGGCCAAACGGGCCAGCAGCATCAACCTGAGCGACCTCGGGCAAAGCCCGGCCATTCTGGAACTGCGCGCGCGGCTGGAGTCGCTTATCAATGAGCGGCGCTCGGTCTTGCTGACCGGTGAGGTTGGCGTTGGTTTTATCGAGTGCGCACGGGCCCTGCACGAACCAAATACACCGTGGCTGACGCTTGAAAGCGGCCAGCGCCTGATCAGCTCACCGCTGGAAATACTGGAGAGCGCACGCAGTGGCACGCTGTATTGCCCGGAGGTTGCCCACCTCTCGCGCAGCGAACAGCGTTCCCTTGCGTTCATGATCGGCAAGACCTCTGCCTACGGCGTTCGTATCGTCTGCGCCAGCAGCGAACCGCTCGGCCAGCTGTCGGGTGAGGGTCGCTTCGACCCCAATTTGTTTGCGCTGCTGTCATCAAGTACGGTGGTCATTCCGCCTCTGCGTGCGCGTCGGGCAGACCTGAGCGGCCTGATTGAGCGTTGCGCGCTGGCGTTCGCTGCCGACGCGCCGGCACGCCTGTCGCCCGAGGTTCGACAACTGCTGGAGGCAGCGCCCTGGCCCGGTAACCTGATCCAGCTGCAAAGTGTTCTGTCGAGCCTGCTGCTGTCGAACAACGACGACATCACGGTCGACCATCTCCAGGCCATTCTCGGTGATCTGCGCGACACGTCAGCGCCCGAGCGACCGGCCTTGCCACCGGAATTTTTCGAACTGCCCCTGCGTGAAGCCCGCGAGGCATTTGAACGCATCTATTTCGAAAACCTGCTGGGTCGGGAGTCCGCCAACATGAGTCGCGTCGCCGACAAGGCCGGGCTTGAGCGGACGCATTTGTATCGAAAGCTCAAACAGCTCAACATCCGCTTTCCTCGCCGCGTCCCGGTCGAGCAATAAGCGGCGCCTTTCAAGTTTTTTTGTTGGCGCTTTGCACAGCGCCCTGATTTGTCATGTCCCGTCGAAGCTGGATCCTGTTTCTCATTCCGGTCCTGATCTGGTCCACCACGTTTTATGCAATCACGCTGCAACTTGGCAGCGTGACAACGCCTACGTATGCGGTGGCGCTACGCTTTGCGGCCGCAGGCATTCTGCTGTCCATCTGGTTGCTGGTTCGCGGTGAACTGCAAAAGCTGTCACTGAAGACCCATGTCTGGACAGCGCTGTCGGGGGTCTGTGCGTATGGCATCAGTTATGTGCTGACCTATGTGGCAGAGGAAAGCATCCCGTCGGGGTTGGTCGCCATCGCTTACACGCTGATGGTATTCATGACCCCGGCACTGGCGCGAGTAGCTTACGGCACAGCGATCACGCGCCGCACCTGGCTGGGCGGCAGCCTGGGCATATTGGGCGTCGTACTGTGTTTCCTGCCCGACGTGCTGAACGTAAATGTTTCGTCCACCTTGTTGTTGGGAATGGGGGCGATGGTTATCGCAGCATTGGTTTCCAGTATCGGAGCCGTTTGCTCGATGCGTCTGAACCAGCTTGACGTTCCTGTAACGTCGTATACGACATGGGCGATGCTGTATGGGGCCGCCGCAACGTTCATTTATGGCGCCGTTACCGGTCAGGTTTTCTACTTTGATCATCGTCCTTCTTTCTGGGTGGCTCTTGCATACCTGACGGTTGCCGGGACGTTACTAGCCTTCCTTTGTTACCTGAATTTGCTCCGGCGTGAGGGTTCTGCACACGCGATGTACATCTCGGTGCTGGCACCGGTCGGTGCGGTAATCGTGTCGATCGTCCTCGAAGGGTTTGGACCGCAAGCGCTCACTTGGTGTGGAATCGTTGCTGCGCTTGCCGGAGCCTGGGTTACCCTGCGCAGTCCGAGTACCTGAAATTCAGGTTTTCCACAATATTGAGCCTGTGGATAACTACATCGTCGGTGACTGCTTTCAAGCTAAAATAAGAGGTTGATTCGGGGCTTTCCTGTGGTCGCATTTTCGGGGCTGGTTGCGGCTTTTTCGGTCGCGCATATATCGTCATGTCATCGTTCTGGTCGCACTGCCTCAATCACTTTGAAAGGGAGCTTTCATCGCAACAGTTTGCGACGTGGTTTCGCGTGTTGAGCGCAGAAGAGACTGACTCCACAATCACCGTTGTTGCGCCCAATGCTTTCATCAGCAAATGGGTCCGCGATCGCTATCTTGGCACCATTGACTCGCTGGCTTCGCAATATTTTCCGGAGCCGCGAACCATTCTGCTTGCCATCGCTGGCAAGAACCCGAGTCATTCGCTTGCAGCGACGTCGGCACCGGACACAGGGCCTGCACTGATATCGCCAGCGCGGGAAATTATTTCCGAGCCTGCTGCTGTTCCTGCACAGAGCGTTGCTGCCACCGCTCCACGCGAGTCCACGCTTAATTCCGCATTTACATTCGACAGTTTTGTAACCGGCAAGGCCAACCAGCTTGCCCGCGCCGCGGCCATGCAGGTTGCCGGCAGCCCTGGCGAAGCCTATAACCCGCTATTCATTTACGGCGGCGTCGGCCTCGGCAAGACGCACTTGCTGCAGGCCATCGGCAATCAGCTGCTGCGCGAACGTCCGATGGCACGCGTACGCTACATCCATGCTGAACGTTATGTCTCGGATGTAGTCAAGGCTTATCAGCACAAGGCTTGGGACGACTTCAAGCGCAGCTACACCTCGCTTGATCTGCTGCTGATTGATGACATCCAGTTCTTCAACAACAAAAGCAGCACACAGGAACAATTTTTCTATCTGTTCAATGCACTAACCGAGGCGAAGAAGCAGGTCATCATCACCTGCGATACCTATCCCAAAGAAATTGAAGGCATTGAAGACCGCCTCAAGAGCCGATTCAGCTGGGGCCTGACAGTCCAGATCGAACCGCCTGAAACAGAAATGCGTGTCGCGATCCTGCTTGACAAGGCCAAGCAGGTTGGCGTGCAACTTGACGAGCAGGTGGCTTTCTTCATCGCGAAGCACATTCGCTCCAACGTGCGCGAACTCGAAGGCGGACTCAAGCGCGTAATTGCGTATGCCGGTTTTCATAACGTCGCCATTTCGCCGCAGGTCGCAAAGGAAGCGCTCAAGGATTTGCTGGCCGTGCAATCACGCCAGATCTCCATTGAAAACATCCAGAAGACAGTCGCCGACTATTACAAGATCAAGGTCAGCGACATGCATTCCAAAAAACGGTCACGCATCGTGGCGAGACCCCGGCAACTGGCCATGAGTCTGGCCAAGGAGCTGACGCCCATGTCACTGCCAGAGATCGGGCAGAACTTTGGCGGCCGCGATCACACGACGGTGCTGCATGCCTGCCGACAGATCGCTACTTTGCGCGAAAGCACGCCACAGATACAGCATGACTTCGCGTTTTTGTTGCAGGTATTGAGAAGCTGATTGAGAAATCAGGACGATTGAAAGGGTGTGGATGAACAGAAAACAATTGTGGATAAGTGTTGAAAGTAGCGCTCACGAAAAACTCATCCACAATTTGCTGCACTTCGTTACCGTTCGTTGAACATGTGTATGGACCGCTCGTAACTAATTGATTTACTGTTGTTTTATTGAGTTATTCACACAGATCATTGCACATTACTAAATAGGATTACGTTTATATGCAATTTAAGAACATACCTCGCGATCTGGTGTTGAAACCATTGCAGGCCGTTTCCGGCATCGTCGAGAGACGACAGACATTGCCGATCCTGGCCAACGTGCTGTTTGAACACAAGGGCAACACGCTCAACACGATCGCGACCGATCTTGAGTTGCAGATTTCGGCCAAAGTTGAAGTGCCTGATGCTGGTGACCAATCGATCACGGTAGCCGCCAGAAAGCTCCAGGACCTGTTGCGCGCACTGCCGGACACCAGCGAGGTGTCGATTGACGCCAAGGACGGCAAGATGGCCGTAAAGGCCGGCAAGAGTCGCTTCAGCCTGCAGACTTTGCCTGCGTCCGACTATCCGCGTCTCACGATGAGTCAGGAGCAGTTGCAAAGCTTCTCGCTACCGCAGAAATTGCTCAAGGCAACGCTTCGTCTTGTCGAATTCGCGATGGCACAGCAGGACATCCGCTTCTACCTGAACGGCATGCTGTTCGTGCTGGAAAAAGATCAGCTCGTGTGTGTGGCCACCGATGGTCATCGTCTGAGCTATGCGGTGATGCCGGTCGAAGGCAATTTCGCCAAGCAGGAAATCATCGTGCCGCGCAAGACAGTGATCGAACTGTCGAAGCTGCTTGCCGACACCGATGAGCCGATTTCAATTGATATCCTGGCCAATCAGGTGCGCTTCAGCTTCGGCAATATCGAGCTGACGAGCAAAGTGATCGACGGCAAATTCCCTGACTACAACCGCGTGATTCCATCTGCTCACACCAAGCTGGTGACGATTGATCGCCTGTTGCTGCTGCACACGCTGCAACGTGCCGCGATTTTGTCCAACGAACGCTTCCGTGGTGTACGTGTTGGTCTCGCACCCGGCGTGCTGAAGATCGCCTGTACCAACAACGAACAGGAAGAGGCTGAAGAAGAAATTGAAGTGGCCTACGAAGGTGGCGCCATCGATATCGGCTTCAACATCAATTACCTGCTCGATGCGCTTGCCACGCTCTCGTCAAACGAGATCACGCTGGCGCTGCAGGATTCATCGGCCAGTGCGCTGTTCACCGTGCCCGGCCGTACCGATTTCAAATACGTGGTGATGCCGATGCGCATTTAAGCGAGCGCCTTAGCGTGCTCTGTCACCTGTAGGAGCGGCTCCGCCGCGACTCACTTCATTTGTGCCAATCAGGTCGCGGCGGAGCCGCTCCTACAGTGCAAGTAGAAAAGATAAGTAGAAACTCATGTCTGATACAGAAAAAAAAGTCCCGACCCAGTCCGCTTCGCCGAAAGATGGCAAGGAATACAACGAAGATTCGATCCGCATCCTCAAAGGCTTGGAGGCCGTTCGCAAGCGTCCCGGCATGTACATCGGCGATACCAGTGATGGCTCCGGTCTGCATCACATGGTGTTTGAAGTGCTCGACAACGCAATTGATGAATCGCTTGCCGGTCACTGCGATGACATCAAGGTCATCATCCACACTGACAATTCGATTTCGATTGCCGACA
>CAYMSY010000088.1:9738-10046 GCA_964393195.1 uncultured Alcaligenaceae bacterium
TCGTGATGACCGAGCTGCATGCGGGCGGCAAGTTCGACCAGAACTCCTACAAGGTGTCCGGCGGTTTGCACGGCGTGGGCGTGTCAGTCGTGAACGCACTGTCCGACTGGCTCAAACTCAAGATCTGGCGTGAAGGCAAAGTGCACGAGATGGAATTCCGTGGTGGCATCGCGGTTGCTCCGTTGCACATCGTCGGCGAAACGCGCAATCGTCGCGGTACAGAAGTTCACTTCATGGCGGCGACAGAGACCTTCGGTGTCGTTGAGTATCACTACGAAATTCTCGCCAAGCGCATCCGTGAACTTTCG
>CAYMSY010000089.1:0-10000 GCA_964393195.1 uncultured Alcaligenaceae bacterium
GTCGGAATCTTCCAGCCAAGCCGGTCGAACGTGGACTTCATGAACTGCGGCGCGAAAACACTGGAAAAATCCTTTTGCGTGAACGCGGTCTTCAGCCGCTTGTTGTCAAACAGCCACTTGGCAATGCGTTCATTTTCCTTCGCCCAGAAATCGGCAATCGGGTACAGGTGCGTTGGCTTGTACCAGTTGTTGTATTCGATCAGCTGCTGCGTCAGAAGGGTACGTGGTGCATTCTTGAGATTGGCGTCTTCCATCATCGCCGTCACCGCCGGCTCGACATTCAGGCGCAGCCAGAGCGTGGCTTCCACGATCGCGTCCGTGATCGCCTGCACCACATCAGGCACGTTGTCGACCAGTTCCTGACGGACGTAGATTGAGCCCTGATACACGTTGTACGGATAGCTCACATCAATGCTGCGGCCGTTCTTGCGCTCGTTGAGCATCAGCGAACAGGTGTAGTCCCACGGCACGACAGCGTCCACGCCTTTTGGCATCAGCAGCAACTCCGGGGGTGGCATATTCTTGAGCACGACATCCTTGCCGATGTTGATGCCGTTTAGGCCTGCCATCATCTGGAAATAGAACTCGGAGGACGAACCGGTCGGGATGCCGATGACGTAAGGCTCGCCATTCTTGCCGCCCTTGAAGTCCTTGACCGTCTTCAGCGGCGAATCCAGCGGAACGATGACATGATGCCGCAGATTGGGGCAAATGATCGAGACCACCTTGAGTGGAATCTTGTTGTCCACGAGCGAGTTGAGCGGAAAGTTGCCGCCAGCTCCCACCTGAATCCGCGTGGAGATGAACACTTCGTTGAGCGCAGGCCCGGACGTGAAGGCCGTGAGCTTCGACTCAAGGCCGCGCTGGGCCAGAAAGCCCTGCTTGTCCATGACCGCCATGACGGCGTTCTGACCTGACCATGGCGGCTGCCAGCCAAGCCCCAGCGGCCACCAGCCCTTGTCCTTGAGCCAGGCAACCGATTTGTCGGAAATTTTTGTGTGCGGCGTTGGCCAACCCCAGGCGGTATTGCCACCTGCTTGCGCCTCCGCGATCTGCGGCAGCCCCACCGTCATGGCGACCCCGCCGGCAGCGATGCCGGCCATCGCGGTGCGCCGGTCCGGGCGCAGCGGCCCCAGTTCCTTCTTGTCCATTGCGTATCCTCCTTTGAATGGCAACGTAATCGTGTCTTTTGTCCAGCCTAACGAAGCCAGCCCCCAAAATCCAGCGAATCAGCCGAATTTAGAGACTAGAGGTTTCAGTTTTTATTCATTCTGCGTGTTCGCACCCGATTGGCGCGAACACTTAGATGTCGCGGCGCGCGTGTCGTCATTTCTATAATGGACAACCCCTAGCGCTAATCGCTGCTCTGCTGCCGTCCGGCCGCCCGTTATATGACCTATTGCGTCGCCATGTCCCTGCACGAGGGCATGCTGTTTGCCTCTGACTCCCGCACCAATGCCGGTGTCGACAACGTTTCCACGTTCTCGAAAATGAACGTGTTTGAGGTGCCGGATGGCCCCAATCAGCGTTGCATCGTCGCCCTCAACGCTGGCAATCTGGCCACGACCCAGGGTGTGGTGAGCCAGTTGCTGCGCAAGGCCGCACAGGCTGCCGACGATGAAAAACACATCCTCAATTTGCCGTCGATGTTCGATGTCGCCGAGCACTTTGGCCAGATGATGAAAGCGACCATCTCGCACGTAGAAGAAAACCAGCTGTCGCAGTCGGCCGTGGACTTCACCTGCACGTTTCTCGTCGGCGGACAGATTCGCGGCGAGGCGCCGCGCCTCTTCCTGATTTATCCGCAGGGCAATTTCATCGAGGCGACGAGCGACACGCCGTACTTCCAGATCGGCGAGAGCAAGTACGGCAAGCCGATCATCGACCGCGTCGTGCGACCGGAAACGCCGATGGCCGAGGCGCTGAAATCGGCGATGGTGTCGTTCGATTCAACGATGAAGTCAAACCTGTCGGTCGGACTGCCGATTGATGTGGCGATTCTCAAGCGGGACCACCTGAAACCGTCGCTGCGTTATCGCGTCACTGAAGATGACGCTTATTTCCAGAATATCCGCAAAGCCTGGGGACAGGGCCTGCGGCAGGTGTTTCAGGGCCTGCCGCAACCCGACTGGTACGCCCATTGACCGCGGGCTCCGCGACAGCCGCACGCGGCGCGCGTTTCTCCGAGCCCCGCTACGTCATCCTTCTGGCGCTGCTGCTGGGCAGCCAGCCGGTAGCCACTGACCTCTATCTTCCCGCGCTGCCATCAATCGCGGCAGAGCTCGGCAACCCGGCGCTGACCTTGACCGGGCTGATGCTCGCCTTCGGTTTCGGACAGCTGATCCTGGGACCGATGTCGGATCGTTTTGGTCGCCGACCAGTACTGCTCGCAGGCTGCGCCTCGTATGCGCTGGCTTCGTTCGCGGGCGCCTGGGTGACCACGCTGTCGGGGCTCGTGGTCTGTCGTTGCCTGCAGGGAGCGGCGATGGCCGCGCTCGTGGTGTGTGCCCGGGCTTCCGTGCGTGATTTGTACGCCCCGGTTGAGGGCATGCGCATTCTTTCGCGTGGATTGACCGGACTCGGTATTGTGGCGCTCGCGTCGCCGCTGGTCGGCGCGGCGATGGTGGCGTATTTTTCGTGGCATGCTGCGTTTATCGCGATTGGCGTTTTCGCGGTAAGTACCGGCGCATGGGTCTGGCTGTACTACGAAGAATCGTTGCCCGATCGGGTGCCGTCCGACGCTGCCGGAATTGCCGCCAATGCGACGATGGCAGTGCTGCGGGGACCACGCTTTCGCGCCTGGACCTCGATGCTTGTTGCGACCTACAGCACCCTGTTCTGCTTCCTGCTGTCGAGCGGCTTTGTCTACATCAAGGTATTCGGTTTTTCGCCGCTTGCCTGTGGCTTCGTGCTGGCAGGTAACAGCATTTCCTATATCGCAGGCACCTACTTCTGCCGCTGGTTGTTGCATCGCGTCGGGCCGGACCGTGCTGTGCGTACCAGTGCGCTGTTCGCGCTGGCAGGTGCTGCGCTCATGCTGGGCGTCGCACTGGTCGCAGGGCCGCAGGCGTGGGCAATGATTGCCGGGCAATATCTCATCGCGGCTTCGCACGGCGTCAATCAGCCGTGCGGGCAGGCCGGTTCGGTTGGCGATTTCCCGGAGCATGCCGGTCGCGCCGCCGCGCTCTCAGGATTCGCGATGATGCTCGCGGCTTTCATCGTCGGTCAGCTCATGGCGCCAAGCCTCGGCACCAGTGCGTGGCCGCTGGTGATCTCGAACACGCTGGGCTCCGCAGCAATCGCAGCGGTGGCCTGGCTGATGGTGCCGCGCGCTTATGCCGCAGCCAAAAAGCACGCCGTTTAGAGCAATAGCTTTTTATTGAAACGCCCATTCAATAGGGGCTCAGCGCTAATTTTACCTTAAAGTCGACTTTTGCAATTATTTCGGCCTTAGCCCTTTGTAGACGGGCTTTTGACGAAAAAGCTGATACGCCTCAGCACTGTCGATCCGTCCGTTCAGCACCGTATCACCGGCCGTGTCACGAGACCGTGCGCCGCCGCCGCATGTCGTTGCCCATGCGTTCGATTTCGTCCGCGCTCTTGAGTCGTTGTGCCGCCGGAAACAGGATCTGCTCCTCGGTTTCCATGTGCGAGTCGTAGACGTCGCAAAACGCCTTTGCCTGCTGCCGGAGTTTCGCACTATCAATCGGTCCACCCTGTGCGTCCGCGAGCGCCAGCAGGTCGGTCCGCAGCACCCGCCACAGCATCGTCATGCGCTCGTGATCAGCCTGCATGCGATGCACATGAGCTCTCAGCGCAGCGTCGCCCTGCGCCAGCAACAGCGGAAAGACATGCAGTTCTTCATCGTCGTGATGCTTCGGCGCCGCGTTGTCGAAGTAGCGCAGCACATCGGTCGCCGCCGAGCGCGCCTGTTCATCGCGACCGTTCCTCCCGACATGGTCGACGAGTTTCTGCAACAGGCGCAGCGTTCGCTCGACGCGCTCGTGACAGGCGGCGAGCATCTCGAACGGTTGATCGAACCCCGCTGCCGGCGCGCTGAACCCCGGTGGCGAGATGCCGCTCATGGGGCTTGCCGTGGTGCTCATGCTGACACTACCCGCATTGCCCGACGTAGCCGCAAGCCGTGCAGAAATCACAGCCGTCGCGATGAATCATGGTCGGGTTGTGACACTCCGGGCAGACCTTGCCCGGCAACGCATGCAGCGCACCAGCCTCGGTCGGCGCATCGAGCACGCCCATGTCGCGAATCGGAAATCCCTCTTCATTGAGGATGCCGAGCATGGCGTAGCGATGAATGATCAGCCGCGCCATGTAGGCCACCGTCGATGGCCACATCTGCTGACGCCGTTCACCATGCGGAAGGCCGGGCACAAAGGCCATGAACTGGCCAAGCGGTTCGGCGTAATTGAGCAGCTTGCGCAACTTCATGCCGATCCAGGCCGGATCGATCACGCGCATGTCGAGCGAGAGCAGCCGTGCGACGCCGTCGAGCGCACGCGGGTAGTTGCCCGAGAGCCCGAGCGCACAAGGCCGCGTGGTCGCACCGCCCTCTCCGTCCGGCAGCGTCACTTCCTTGAGCGTGAGCGAAAAGTGCTCGCCTGCGACCGGGTTATCGATATCGACCGTCCACGCCAGCGTGCCCGACGGTCCGGTCTCCGGCTCATCGCGGCTAAACATCGCGTCGATCACCGGCGTTGGTGTTTTCAAAGCGTCATCCGTTGCCGACGGAAGCGCGTGCAGCACTTCGCAACGCCAGCGGATCACCGCAGCCGTAGCGGCGACGACCCCCGGAAACATGCGCATCTGCGAATGTGGCGGAAAGGGCATTTCAAAGGCGCGCTCTTCGGCGACGGTTGCCAGCGCGTCGAGCTTGAGCTGCAACCATGCCGCGTCATTTGCACGCAAATCCATTGACAAGGTCTTGGCGAGTGCACCCAGTCCGCGCGGCTGTTCGGCACCATTGACCCACACTTCAAATGGTCGCGAACCACTGCCGCTTTCGTTGGCGAGTTCGCCAACAAACAATGCGAAATCACCGAACGGATGATGGATCATGTAGGTCCATGCCGGGTTGCCACCCGGCAGATCGGGGCGTCCGGGCCAGCGCAGCGACGCCAGCACTGGCGCCGGCAGGCGCTTCAGCGCAAGACGCTGGTTGACGCCATCGGCAGTCAGATTTTCACTGACCTTCGCCGGCTCATGCGTGCTGAGCACCGAACCCAATACGGCATTCGGCCGATACGTCGCCAATCCCTTGAGGCCTGAACGCCAGGCGTCAAGATACAAGTCCTGAAAGTCCTGATACGGATAATCTGCCGGCACGTTGACGGTCTTCGAGATCGCAGTATCGATGTAGGGCGCTACGGCCGCAACCATCGCGGCATGTGAATGCGCACTCATCTCCAGAGCGGTAACAAAGGCATGCGGCAATGGTTCGTTGCGGCTGTTCTCGCCACGCAGGTGATGAAACAGCCTCCACGCATGATCTTCAACCGAGTATTCCTTGCTGCTGCCATCCGGCATCCGCTTCTTGCGCAGATAGCTCCAGCTGAACGGTGGTTCGATACCGTTGCTCGCGTTATCAGCGAAGGCGAGACTGATGGTGCCGGTCGGCGCAATCGACAACAGGTGCGAATTGCGAATGCCAGTCTTTCTGATGTTGGCCTTGATCTCGGCAGGCAAACGCGAAGCGAACGTCGGCGCACTGAGATAGAGATCGGCGTTGAACAGGGGGAACGCTCCGCGCTCTCGCGCCAGATCGACTGAAGCCGCATACGCGGTATCACGCATCAGCTCCGATATGCGGCGCGCCATGCCGCGGGCCTCTTCGGTGTCGTAACGCAGGTTGAGCATGACCAGCGCATCACCAAGCGCGGTAAAGCCCAGCCCAACGCGGCGTTTGTTGTCAGCCTCATGCTTCTGTTGTGGCAGCGGCCATACCGTGACGTCAAGCACGTTGTCGAGCATGCGAACGGCAACCCGGATGAGTTGCGTAAACCCTGTTTCGTCAAACCGTGCCTGCGCAGTGAATGGCTCGCGAACGAACCGCGACAGATCAATGGAACCCAGACAGCAGCAGCCGTATGGCGGCAACGGCTGCTCGGCACAGGGGTTCGTCGTGCTGATCGTTTCGCAGTACGAAAGGTTGTTGTCACGATTGATGCGATCGAGAAACAGCACGCCCGGCTCGGCGTGGTCATAGGTGGAGCGCATGATCTGGTCCCACAGCGTGCGTGCGGGCAGTGTGCGGTAAACCCAAATTCCGCCCTCCGCCGAACCGAGCTGATAGGCACCGGCGGCCATTTGCTCCGGCCCCGGCATCGCACGATGGGTCAGTGTCACGATACCGTCGTTGACCACCGCCTGCATGAAAGTATCGGTAATCGCAACCGAGACGTTGAAATTCCTGAGATCACCCGTGTCTTTGGCATGAATGAATTCCTCAATGTCCGGATGGTCGCAGCGCAACACCCCCATTTGCGCGCCGCGACGCGAGCCGGCAGACTCCACCGTCTCGCAGGAACGATCAAATACGCGCATGTAAGACACGGGCCCCGACGCCAGCGATTGCGTGCTGCCCACGGCTGATCCACGTGGGCGAATGCGCGAAAAATCATAGCCAACGCCGCCGCCCCGGCGCATGGTCTCGGCTGCTTCGGCGAGCGCCGCATAAATACCGGGATGGCCGTCCTCGATGTGAGTAATTGAGTCGCCAACCGGCTGCACGAAGCAGTTGATCAAGGTCGCTGACAGCGATGTACCCGCCGCCGACTGAATACGTCCCGCCGGGACGAAGCCGTTCTGCAGGGCGTGCAGAAACTGCTGCTGCCAATGCGCGCGATGCTCGGCAGCCTCCGCCTGTGCCAGCGCATCAGCGACCCGTCGGCTGACGTCCTCGATGCTGCGCTCATCGCCCTTGGCGTATTTTTCTATGAGCACCTCCTCGCTGATCGCCTGAGCTGGCAGCGGCAAGAGTTTCTGGCTGGTCTCAACGAGGGGTAAAGATTCGGTCATGTCCGATCCTGTGAGAGAGTGTAAGGAGATTGGTTAGCCACGATTAATAGGGCATGTCGAATCACCAATCCTTACAAAGGATTAATTTTGCGCCTTATTCACCCGGGCTGCCCGTCGGAGCGCGGCTGACCAAACCAAAGGCCGTATCGAAACGCCCAGAGAACTGTCGCCAGCGCCCACAGACAAGCCGCCAACGATGTCAGCCACGACGGCGAACCGGGCCACATGGCAGCAGCAAGGCGCACCACGGTCGCCGCCTGCTGAATCCAGAACAAACGCCAGACGTAGTCGTCGGCGACCAGGCGACGCCCGCTGTGTCCGGCGCTGACACGCGTTGCCATCGCAATCAGTATTGCCCCCATAAAGCCCATCGTGAGCGCGTGTGTGGGTGCCAGCCCTAACGATGTTCGACCGTCGGTAAAGAGTAGCATCACGTGCGATATTGCCTCCAGCGCGAGTGTCACGCCAAGCCACATAAAACCAACGTGCAGCATCGCCAGCAGGCGTACACGCAGGCTTTGCACGAGCCCCCACCTGATGGCCAGTGCCAGCAGGCCAACTGTCAGGGGTATCTCAAACATGACCTGAACCATGCGCAGCGCGTTTGGGATCGGCCAGACAAATAATTCAAGCACCGCGAACACCATTTCGAATAACAGCGTGCCAGTGAACACGCCCAGCAACCACATTGGACGCCAGGCATTCAGCATCGGGACTATGTTGGCAGTGAAAAAGGGAATCATTCGATGCGCAACCGACACATACACCGTCGCAACAAACCCCCATAGGCCGACCATTACGCAAGCCCGGACAAGCGTGAATTGACCGAACGCCAGCCCGAAAACGACGCCCCACAGCGCCAGCGTGCCGGCCAACGAGGCCAGCATGATGACCTTGGCGTGCGTACGGTCAACGGCCTGACTGCTTCGAACCAGCAAAAAGAAGCGCCAGGTCGTGACACTCCAACTCACCGCCGCAAGCGCGACCGACGCCGCAGCCGCCCATGCGTCAATGTGTACCGCTGGCACATAAAGTAGCCAGCCGACTACGGCGAGAGCAATCGGTCGCACAAGGACCGCTGCATCAATCGGGCCATGTCCAAGCCACTTGGGTCCAGCGGTAAACAGGAACCCAAGGAAAAACAGTGGCATGAAACCGAAGCACATCAAGGTGCTATGTGCGATCCCAGGGGGCACGGTCCATGCGACAGTCACGGAAGCGCCTCGCAGCAGTAGTGTTACTGCCCACCACAAGGCGCTGACCGCCATGACCAATGCGCCAGCGGCGAACCCGAGACGATGCGGCGCCGCCAGCAGCATTGACCAGCGCCATGTTGAGCGTACGTTTTCAGCTGTCATCATCACGCACAGTATGATGCTCTAAACAACCGAACATCGCGGAAAACCGTTCAAATACAGCCGTGATTGATTAACTCGCGAGCGGATGGTCACGTGTCAGCATCCGTTCGAGCAAGTCGCGGACCGATCGGATCTGCGCCCCAAACGGCAAGGCCCCAGCACCTCGAAAAAATAAGCCTTTCTTGACATCACCACGCAATGCGGCAGCGAGCTGATTATCGATGCAGAATTGTCCCCACTCCGACAATCCATCTCGAAGCCCGCACTGCGCGAGGCAGTCAAATTTTTTGGTGCAACGCGTCTTGGCGTGAGCGATCCCCTTGAGTTTTGGTTCGACTGTCAGGTAACTCTTCATCCATGTCGTCGCCACCGCGCGTGCCGGCAGACCGGCGACGCTGACAAACTCCACCATGTCGGCATCAGTCGCTTCGGCCAGCACCCTCTTGAATTCAACATGTGCATCGCATTCTTCGGTAACCGCGAAAGGGGTGCCGAGCTGCACAGCCGAAGCGCCCATCGACTGCAGTCGGGCAATATCTTCACCACTCCGGATACCGCCCGCTGCGATCAGGGGTACTTTCGACTCGATTCCCGCAGTGCGCAGAAAAGCCAGTGCGGTTGGGATCACATTTTCGAAATCAAACCGCGGGTCGCGAACATCCGCAAGGCGCGTAGCGCCAAGATGCCCGCCCGCGTAACGTGGGTGCTCAATGATGATCGCCCCGGGCAGACGCCCCTTGCGCTCCCACTTCTTTATGATCAGCTGTATACCGCGCGCATCGGACAAAATCGGGATCAACAGGACATCAGGATGGTCTGCGGCAATATCCGGAAGATCAAGCGGCAAGCCAGCGCCTACAACCACGGCGTCAATGCCGCACTCCAGCGCGCACCGCACCGAAGCGGCATACTCGTTGACCGCGCGCATGACGTTCACTGCAAGCATGCCACGGCCCTGCGCAAGATCTCTCGCCATACGTATCTCGCGCGCCAAAGCCTCGAGATTAGCTTCGTCAATGATGCGCTTGCTCTCGGCTGCCACCGGCAGCGATGCCGTACGTTCAAGCAGATCCGGATGATGATGCCTCAAGTCAACCGAGGCGATGGTACCGGTTGCACCGAGTGCTGCGACGCTTCCTGCAAGGCGATGCGCGGATACGCCGACCCCCATGCCGCCCTGGACGATAGGCAACAGCTTGTGCCTACCGATCGACAGCGGTCGCAGACCACTCCGCTGTGTCAAATCCATGAATCGTTCGGCGTCCGATGCATACGGTAGACAGAGTCCAGCACGCGACGGTGCGGCCGCGTGCTCGCCGCCAGCTGTCTGAGTAATGTCCAATTCGCGTGTCACCTGTCGGTACGGTCTATGCTGTCCGGAAAACATTTGCGTTCAGGTCCTCAATTGGTAGCTATGATGCGTCATTTGGCAACGTTGTCGCGACATTGAAGTCCGGGTCAACAGCGTCTGCATACATCTCATACGGCCCTGTTCCACTGTGCCCCGATGCGGAGGCAGGAACGAAGGAACTGGTCTTTACATCAAACACGTGCACCTCGCCGTCTTCGATTACGTAGTGCCAGCCGTGTAGCGCCAGCGTTCCCAG
>CAYMSY010000090.1:0-9978 GCA_964393195.1 uncultured Alcaligenaceae bacterium
AGCGCCAGCGCGATCCAGCCCTTGCCCGCGACCATGCCCTCCACCCAGAGCGGCGTGTAAATCACGGCGAGGTAAGCGCCTGCCAGTCCGCACATCGCGCCACCGAACAGCACGGCGAGCAGACGGATGCGGCGCACCGGATAGCCCAGCGAATGCGCCGATTCGGGGCTTTCACCGACCGAGCGCAGCACCAATCCGGCGCGCGTACGGTACAGGAACCAGATGATGGCAACCGTCAGGGCGATCGCGACGTAGACCAGCGGATGCTGCTTGAACAGCGCAGTTCCCAGGAAAGGCATGTCGGCGAGACCCGGGATCGCAAAGTGCGGGCGCTCAGGCAGTTTTTCCTGCACGTACTTGACGCCAACGAACGCAGAGAAACCGGCGCCGAACAGAGACAGCGCGAGACCGGTCGCATATTGATTGGTGTTGAGCCAGATGACCAGCAGCCCGAACAGTCCAGCGAGCGCAGCGCCCGCTGCCATGCCGGCGGTGAAGCCGAGCCAGTCGTTGCCGGTGTGCACGACCGTGGCGAAACCGGCAATGGCGGCGCAGAGCATCATGCCCTCGGCGCCGAGATTGACGATGCCGGACTTTTCGTTCATCAAGAGGCCCAGCCCGGCGATGGCGAGCACGGTGCCGGCGTTAAGTGTGGCGGCGATCAGCAGTGCGAACTGTTCCACTATTTGCCTCCTGCCGGCTTGCGGGGTTTGATCCGGTATGCAATCAGCGTGTCGCAGGCCAGGAGGGTGAACAGCAGCAACCCCTGGAACACACCGGTCAGCGATTTCGGCAAGCCGAGTCGCGACTGCGCGAGCTCACCGCCGATATAGAACATGCTCATGAGGATCGCCGAGAACACGATGCCGATCGGGTGCAGGCGGCCAACGAAGGCCACGATGATCGCCGCGAAGCCGTAACCTGCGGGCACATAGGGCGTCAATTGTCCGATCGGGCCTGCGACCTCGAGCGCGCCCGCGAGCCCGGCCATGCCCCCCGAGACCATCAGCGCGGTCCACAGCGCGCGACGCGACGAGAAGCCCGCGTATTTAGCAGCATGCGGCGCCAGGCCGCCCACCTGCAACTGGAAGCCGATGTAGGTGCGAAACATGTAGATCCACATACCGACGACGCCAAACAGCGCAATCAGCAGGCCGATGTTGACGCGTGAGCCATCCATCAAGCGCGGAATCTGCGTGACTTTTTCAAAAGTCTTGGTCTGCGGAAAGTTGTAGCCGTTCGGGTCCTTCCACGGGCCGTATACGAGGTACGAGAGCACCAGATCGGCGACGTAGACCAGCATCAGGCTCACGAGAATTTCACTCGCATTGAAGCGGTCACGCAGCAAGGCGACGATACCCGCCCACAACATGCCGCCGAGCACACCGGCGATCAGGATCAGCGGAATGATCCACGGGCCAGTCGTCTTCTCCGCAAGCAGCGCAACGCCACCCGCAGTAATCGCGCCGATCACGAATTGGCCCTCGGCCCCGATATTCCACACGTTGGCGCGATAACAGACCGCAAGACCTAATGCGATAAGCAGGAGTGGTGTCGCTTTCACCGCCAGCTCGGAAAGCGCATAGCCCGATTTGATTGGTTCCCAGAAGAAGACCTGCAACCCGCGCAAGGGATCTTTGCCCATCAGAAGGAAGATGCCGATCCCGACGATCACGGTAATGGCCAGCGCCAGCAGTGGCGAGCCGACGCTCCAGAACTTTGACGCCTGCGGCCGGGCCTCCAGCTTAAGCATGGACGGCTCCGGCACCGTTTGCAGACGCCGGGCCCCACAATCCACTCATCCATTCGCCGATTTTTTCAACAGTGGCTTCGCTGGTACGGATTGAGGGTGAAAGCCTGCCTTTGGCGATCACGTGCATGCGATCACAGATTTCAAACAGTTCATCAAGCTCTTCGCTGACAACGAGCACGGCGCACCCCTCGTCGCGCAGTTTGAGTATCTCGCCGCGGATCTGCGAGGCCGCCCCTACATCGACGCCCCACGTTGGTTGTGACACGATCAGCACCTTCGGCTTGGCGCTGATCTCACGGCCGACGATGAACTTCTGCAAGTTGCCGCCAGACAGGCTCTTGGCCGGTGCCTCCGGACCACTGGCCTTGACGTTGAAGCGCTGGATGACGGTAGTAGCCAGCACTCGGGTAACAATCGGCGATATCCAGCCCAGCGGCGGTTTGCCGACGATATCGCTGGCGCGTGTCAACAGGGTGTTTTCAGCCAGCGAAAGCGTTGGCACGGCACCTCGCCCCAACCGCTCCTCAGGAACAAAAAAAAGGCCGCCGGTGCGCCGCACGCGCGGGTTTCTTTGCGCGATGTCGTTGCCAAACAAAGTAATGGTCCCCGCAGGTGCGCGGGTGCTCTCGCCAGAGAGCGCGGCGAGCAATTCCTGTTGACCGTTGCCGGAAACACCCGCGACTCCAACTATTTCCCCGCTGCGAACCTCAAACGAAACCTCGTTCAACGTAACGCCAAAAGGGTCATCCGACGAAATGGACAGTCCGCTGGCTGCGAGGGCGACAGCTCCGGCGCTCACCTCGCGATGCTGCAATTTGGCCGGCTCAGCACCAATCATCAATCGTGATAGTGAGGCATTGTTTTCGTTGCGCGGATCCACGTGACCCGTGACGCGGCCGCCGCGCAGCACGGTGCATTGGGTGCACAGTTCGCGAATTTCATCAAGCTTGTGACTGATGTAGAGGATGCTGCAACCGGTATCGGCAAGCTTGCGTAATGTCACGAACAAACGTCTTACGGCCTGCGGAGTCAGCACCGACGTCGGTTCATCAAGAATCAAGACCTTCGGGTCAGTCAAAAGCGCTCGAACAATTTCAACACGCTGCCGTTCGCCCACCGACAGCGAATGCACGGGCCGATCAGGCTCCACATCGAGACCATAAGTCTTTGCTTTTTCGGCCGTGCGCTGACGTACCACATCGAGAGAAAGTGATTTGTCCAGCCCGAGCCAGATGTTCTCGGCCACAGTTATCGTTTCGAACAACGAAAAATGCTGAAATACCATGCTGATACCCAGCGCCCGCGCCTCCTGTGGATTGCGGATATTGCTCGGCTGACCATTAAACAGCACATCACCTTCGTCGGGCTTTGCCGCGCCATAGATGATTTTCATGAGCGTGGACTTGCCTGCACCGTTTTCACCGAGCACAGCGTGGATCTCTCCCGCCGCGACACGCAGGTTGACATTGTTGTTGGCTACGACACCCGGGTAGCGCTTGGTAACGTTACGGACCTCAAGACGCAGCGCTTCGCTGGCTTCGCTCATTCAGTTCCCCCTGAAATTTCTGTCGGCGCGCAATCAAGTCCGCAGCGACGCTTACCGCAATGACTCCCGGATGCTTGTCACCATGTGTCGGGCGCCCAATAGGACAAGTAATGCGAGCAATCTCCGCGCCAGAACATCCGCGCTGTTCGAAACGTCGCCTGAAGGTAGCGGCCTTTGTGCCTGAGCCGATCAAGCCAATGTAGGCAAGATTATCGCGCCGGATCAGTTCGAGGCAAATGTCGAGATCGAGCGCATGCGAGTGTGTCAGCACCAAGACGTCCGCGCCTGCGGGAATGGTGCGCACCTTTGCCGCAGGATCATCGGCCTCGAACACATGTACGTTGTCGGGAAGATTCGGCGGAAACACGGCATCGCGACTGTCTACCCAGCGCACCTCACAGGGCAGAGCCGATAGCACCTGCACCATCGCCTGGCCGACATGCCCTGCGCCAAACACCCATATATGCCACGGCGAGAAGTCGAGCGGCAGCACCAGTTGCGCACCGGTGTCCAGCACATGCTCAATCACGTAGCGGCCGCCGTGCTGCTCAATCATCTGCAGTTCCAGCAGATTTCCCCGATCCTGTTCGTTCAGCGGCAGAAAGACGAGGTCAACATTACCCCCGCAACATTGACCCAGAGCCGGCCCCAGCGGGAAATGCCGCATCGTCGGGCTACCCCTTCCGAGCACAATCATTTCGCGAGCGAACTCGATGGCCTTGAGTTCAAGGTGACCGCCGCCGATAGTGCCTTTGGTATCACTGGCCGTCACGATCATCATGGTGCCGCGTTCGCGAGGCACCGACCCGGTCGCACCGGAGACACAAATCCAAACGACTGGTTCCTCGCGGTCAAGTAGAGACAGCAGACATGCGGCAGGCGCGTGCATGATTCCGAACTATCCTCCCGACATCCGTGCTGTCATCGCAGCGCTTATCGCACGCAATATCGTCTCCGGTGTCGCGGGCGCGGCCAGCTTCGCGCTATCGCGATAGTCAGTGACCGAACTCACGGCGTCACGAATTGCCTGGTAGACCGCAAAAGCAAGCATGAATGGCGGTTCACCCACGGCCTTGCTGCGATAGATGGTGTCTTCGTTGTTTGGCGAATTCTCGACGAGCCAGACGTTGAATACTTCCGGAATATCCGCAGCTGTCGGAATCTTGTATGTACTTGGTGCATGTGTCGCCAGCGCTCCGCCGTCATTCCACACCAGTTCCTCTGCGGTCAGCCAGCCGACGCCCTGGATAAAGGCGCCTTCGATCTGGCCTTTGTCGATTGCCGGATTCAGCGAACGGCCAACGTCGTGCAGAATGTCTACGCGCTCGACCTTGATCTCACCGGTTAACGTGTCGACGGCCACCTGCGCGCAAGCCGCTCCGTATGCGAAATAGTAAAAAGGACGGCCCTTGAACGTATCGCGATTCCAGTGAATTTTCGGTGTCTTGTAAAAACCTTGCGCGCTGAGCGACACACGTGCCATATAGGCTCTGTGCGCGAGATCGTCAAAACTCCAGCGCTCCCGACCACCACTCACATCCGCTTCGATGCCGTCGTTGACGAAATGAATTTCAGACGGTGAAACATCCCACTTGTGCCCGGCAAATTCCGCAAGGCGGTCCCGAAGCTTGCGGCAGGCGTCTTTGGCCGCCATACCATTGAGGTCGCTGCCACTGGACGCTGCCGTGGCGCTGGTGTTTGGCACCTTGCTGGTATCAGTAGTCGAAACGCATATGCGCCGGGGGTCAATGCCCAATTCCTCAGCAACGACTTGCGCGACTTTGGTAAACAATCCTTGTCCCATTTCCGTGCCGCCATGATTGACGATCACCGAACCATCGGAATAAATATTGATCAGCGCGCCCGCCTGATTCAAATGTGTCGCATTAAACGAAATGCCAAATTTGACTGGAGTCAGTGCGAGGCCGCGTTTGATCACGAGACTGGACTTGTTCAGGTGGCGCAGCGCGCTTCGCCGTGCACGATAGTCAGCGCGGCGCTCAAGGTCAGGGACGATGTCGTGCAGGATATTGTCTTCGAGCGGCTGCCCGTAGTGGGTTTCGTTGCGTTCGCCGAGGCCATAGAAATTGGCCTTTCGTACGTCAAGCGGATCCTTGTCCAGCGCATGCGCGATCTCGTCCATCACTTGTTCGATTACGAACATGCCTTGCGGACCACCGAAACCACGGAACGCGGTGTTCGACACCTTGTTTGTCTTGCACGGAAAATTCCGGATCCGAACATGCTCCAGAAAATAGGCATTGTCGACATGGCAGATAGCCCGCGCATTTACCGGCCCCGACAGATCGGCCGAATATCCACAATCAGACGCCAGCAGCAAGTCAATGCCAAGGACTAAGCCGTCATCATCAAAACCGACGTCATATTCAAACTGGAAAGGGTGCCGTTTGCCGGTGATGATCATGTCGTCGTCACGGTCCAGCCGCATCTTCACACTGCGCCCCAGTTTGCTGGCCGCAATCGCGCACAGCGAAGCGAAGAGTGCTGGCTGTGACTCCTTGCCGCCAAAACCGCCGCCCATGCGCCGGCACTCCACGCGCACTTTGGCATCCGGCAGCGCCATTGCACGCGCCACGATGTGCTGTATCTCCGATGGGTGCTGAGTCGAGCACTGAATTGAAATCTGACCGTCCTCGGCCGGGTGCGCCATTGACACCATGCCTTCCAGATAAAAGTGATCTTGCCCGCCGTGGACGGTCTTACCCTGCAGCCTTCGCGGCGAGCGGGCGAGCGCGGCTTCGGCGTCGCCTCGTCCTGTTGTCACCGGCGGCAGCACATAGCTTTTTGCTGCAAGCGCATCATCAATCGTCAGAATTGGCGTTCTGATTTCGAAATCGTACCTCGCGAGGCGCACCGCCTTGCGCGCGAGCTGATGTGATTCAGCTACCACCATGAACACAGGCTGGCCGTGATACTCGATGAGATCGGTGACGAGAATGGGGTCATCGAGCACGATGCCGCCGTAGTTGTTGACGCCCGGCACATCGCCAGATGTGAAAACGGCAACAACGCCAGATGCACGTCGAACCGCGCTCAAATCAACGGACTTCAGTTTCGCGTGTGCGACGGGGGCGTACCCAATCGCGGCCGAAAGCGTTTCCCGAGGCGCGGCAATGTCGTCGGTATAGATCGCTTCACCTGCAACATGCAAGTGCGCCGATTCGTGCTGCACTGCGACAGCCACCGAGTGGTGCTTGATGTCAATATTCAATTGTGTTGGGCCGGGCAAAGCGTTCATTGTCAGAACACCCTCACCGACTCGCTTTTGCCCTCACACTCGAGCCAGAAGCGCAGTAGATGGTTCTGCGCCACTTGCATTCGATAGGCAGCGCTTGCACGCGTATCGCTCAATGGCGAGTAGTCTCGAGTGAGCGCGTCCATCGCCAGGCGCACCGATGCCTCAGACCACGGATTGCCAAGCAGAGCCTGTTCGGCATGTCTCGCGCGCTTGGGTATTCCGGCCATCCCGCCATAGGCAATGCGGCAATGCGATACCACGCCTTGGTCAACTCCAAGTGCGATTGCAGCGCAAACCGCCGAGATATCCTGTTCGTTACGTTTCGAGTTTTTATAACTCGCAATCAGTAAATTGTGCGGCGCTGTTCGTCTCGGGACTACCACTGCCTCGACCCATTCGCCCGACTGCCTCGACTGCTTCTTGTAATCAAGGTACAAGTCCTCAAGCGCCAGGGTGCGCAGACTTTCACCACGTCTCAAAACGACCTCTGCACCGAGCGCGATCAGCGCCGGCATCGAATCACCGATCGGTGAACCATTCGCCACATTCCCCCCGAGCGTGCCGCTGGATCGAATCGGCCATGAGGCAAAACGCGTCCAGAGGTGTGCCAATTCTGGATAGAGGCGGTTCATCGCACGAAACGCCCGCTCCAGCGGAACGGCAGCCCCGACCCGCAGTCCCTGCTCCGTATCCTCGACTTCTTTCAGCTCGGCGACCTCACCCGTATAAATGATGGTCGCATTGGTTTGCAGGGCCTTGGTAATCCACAACCCGATGTCTGTACCACCGCCGAGAATCCATGCGTCAGGATTCTCCAAAATCGCGACAGACAGTTCCGCAACGTCTCGGGGGGCCATGAACGTACCCCCAGCCGATACGATGCACAGCGCCCCGGACCGGACCAGCGCGCGCAGTTGCGTGGCCAGCTCCGTCTCGCCAGGCAGCGGAGCACCGTCACTACCAGCCGGCTCGAATAGCCAACGCTCCATTGGTGTGCTGCACGAGGCAACAGCATCCGACGCACGCTGATACATCACTTGCGCAGCGTCCAGAATTGGTCGATAACCTGTACAGCGGCACAAATTGCCGGCGATCGCCTCACAGGTTCGTGCGCGGCTCGGTGTCGTTTCGTTTTTGAACAGCGCAAACAACGCCATCACAAAGCCCGGAGTGCAGAACCCGCACTGCGAAGCGTGACAATCGACCATCGCCTGCTGCACCGGATGCAGCGCACCGCCGGCAGCCTTGAGCGACTCAACGGTGAAGACGGCCTTGCCGTCGAGCGTCGGCAACAGCCGGATGCAGGCATTGATCGGCGCCAGTGCCACGCGGTCACGGCCGCTGGCGTCCTGCACCAGCTCGCCAACCACCACCGTGCATGCACCACAATCGCCCTCGGCGCACCCTTCTTTGGTGCCAGTCAGGCGCCGCTGCTCGCGTACGAAATCCAGCAGGGTGGTGTGCGGATCAATGCTCTGCAGCTCCACCGGTTTGCCGTTAAGAATGAAGCGCAGACGGTTTTGCATGACCGGAGAATAAACGTACGAGCTATGCACTATACGACCTGAGCACAGAACCGCTGATAAGCTTCGTGTATTCCTGACATTAGCCAGCACTTCGCTCCACCAGAACATCGACGTGAAACAGCGCTTTCCCTCCGTCATGCCGCGTCGCCTGGCCTGCCTGAAGAAGGAAGCAGATCAATTTCGTTGGCCGGGGTTCTGATGAGGCAAGGCACCCGGGGGCATGACGATGGCTGAACCACTGGACACTCATTTGTTGCGTGTGCTTTACCTGGTTCTGCAGGAAAAAAGCGTTTCGCGCGCAGCCGACCGCCTTGGCATCACACAACCGGCCGTTAGCAGCGCACTCAAGCGTTTGCGGGAAATTACCGGCGACGAGCTGCTTGTCCGGACGCGAACCGGCATGACTGCGACTGAGCGTGCAGAGGCGCTCATCGGCCCCACGCGGGCGGCACTTGATGCGATTGACAGCATTCTGGTGCTGGCCGAGCCATTCGACCCGGCAAAGTCGAAACGCGTTTTCGGTGTCGGTGCACCGGACTACTTTGACGCGTTTTTCCTGTCGAATCTGATCGAACGGTTCCGCGCAAAGGTTCCCTATGGACGACTCAATGTTCGTTCACTTTCGCTCGACATTGACTTCGAACGTCTGCTGGAAGAGGGAGAGCTGGACGTCGTTGTCGGCAATTGGCCGAACCCTCCGGAATATCTGCGCACGACGACTTTGTTTGACGATGAAGTCGTCTGCATGCTGAGCGATCGCCACCCTCTCGCCCGGAAGTCGCTCATCACGGCCGACGACTACATTGCTGCCCAGCATCTGGCGCCCGTACGTTATGCCGGAGGCGTACGCGGCGCCATCGACGAACACCTTCACAAGCTCGGCATCAAACGTGACATCCGTGTTTCATTGCCGTACTTCCATGTCGCACCGTATGTGCTCACTACAACCGATCTGATCTTCACGACCGGACGGCGCTTTGCCTCTCACTACGCCAAGTTTTTGCCGATAAAAGTGGTACCTGCACCGCTTGATTTTCCGCCGTTGCGCTTTTATCAACTCTGGCATGAGCGCACGCATACAGCCGCTCCTGCACGCTGGCTGCGTGAACAGGTCGCAGCGGTCGCCAACAGCTAGTTTCGTTTCCCGGCTGCCGATGTTCTGACGCTGGCCTTAAGAACTAAATAAGAATTGCTTACGCAACTCTTAGGAAACTAGCCCTGGATTGATTTCTAGACTTCTTCCTGTCGCATTGACAGCACATAAAGAACAGGGAAGAACTATGGAAACGCTTGAACTCGAACTACACCGGCCCTCAGTTGCCACAACACAATTTCGCCTGAACTTGTACGGGCCTATCCACAAGGCGCTGCGTGCGCAGATGAACGATGCACTGATCGGTGTCGGTCGCATGGATTGCGGCGACCAGCCCGAGGTGATTTTTGCACTCGACGCCGTTGGCGATTTGCTGGAGGCGCTGCGCGCGCACGTTGCCCATGAAAATGAATTCATGCACCCTGCAATCAATGCGGCCCGCGGCAAAGGTGCCCAGCGGACGGCGGACGATCATGAAGAGCATCTTGCCGCGATCGCAGAGCTTGAACTGGCCGTCCAGCGCGTCCGCACTGCCGATGGCACGGAGCGCGACTTCGCGGCGGTACTGCTGTATCGTCAGCTGGCATTGTTCCTCGCCGACAACCTGCAGCACATGCACATCGAAGAGACCGCCAACAACGCCATCCTGTGGGAAAACTACAGTGACGCTGAGCTGGGATCGCTGCACGAGCGCCTGGTTTCGTCCATTTCTCCTGAGGCCATGCAGAAGACCATGCGCTGGATGCTGCCTGCAATCAGCCACTCCGAGCGCGTACACATGATGCTCGACATCCGGTCGAA
>CAYMSY010000091.1:0-9832 GCA_964393195.1 uncultured Alcaligenaceae bacterium
CGCACGCGAACCGGCGGCAAACGCGCCCGGAAAAGCGCGCATTGTCAGATCATCAGTTCAATCAGGAACGGTCCGCTCTGCCGAAAGCTCTGTTTCATTAAATCCGCGCACTGTTCCAAAGTGGTCGCGCGCGCAGCCTCAACGCCCATGCCGTTCGCGAGCTTGACCCAATCCAGATTCGGGTTGCCGAGGTCGAGCATGCTCATGGCCGTTGGGCCGGGCGCGGCGCCCACGGCTTTGTATTCGCCGATCAGGATGCTGTACTTGCGGTTGTTGAGCAGGATGGTGGTGACGGGCAGCCGTTCGCGCGCCTGCGTCCACAACGCTTGCAACGAATACATCGCGGAGCCGTCGGCCTGCAACGCGATCACGCGGCGTTGGGCATCGCTCCCGACGGCGGCACCCGTTGCCATCGGCAAGCCGGCGCCAATCGCGCCGCCAACCAGGTGCAGCCAGTCGTGCGCGGGCGCGGCGTGGGTGTTTTTGTAGAAACCGCGACCATAGGAGACGCTTTCATCGGACACGATGGCGTTGTCCGGCATCACCGCTGCGAGCGTTTGCGCGAGGCCTTCGGGCGTCGGCGCGCCGGTCACCGCAACGGGGCGCGGGCCGGAATCGGGGATCGCCGCGTTGGGTGCGTTGAGTTCATCAACCAGCGCCTGCAACGCTGCCTCGCCGTCCTGATCGTCGCGTGCGAGCACATGTAGCTGTGCGCGTTCGGGATACTGTTTGCCCGGCTTGCCGGGATAGGCGAAGAAGCCGACCGGTGGCTTGGCGCTGACGAGGATGATGTGCTCAAAGCGGCTCAGTGCCTGCACCGCCAGATCGGTGTTGTACGGCACGCGCTCCAGCTGCAAGCGACCGCGACCACGCTGCATGTGGCCGGTCACGTAATCCGCCATCAGTGTCGCGCCGGTCGCCTGCGCGATGCGCCATGCGAGCGCCTGCGACTGCCCGAGCACGGCGCGGCCTGCGAGCAGGATCAGGACGTTTTTGTTTGTTCGCAGAACCCGCGCGGCGTTCTGCACCGCGAACGAATCAATGGCAGGCGGAGCGGGTACCGCGAGCGCATCGGCGACGATGCCACCCTCATCCCACGATGTATCGGACGGCAGGATCAGCGTGGCGATTTGTCCCGGCAACGTGCGCGCAGCTTGCACTGCATCGGCGGCGTCACGTCCAACGTCTGCGGCGCGCGTACTCGTGCGTACCCACGCGGACACCGCATGCGCGAGGCCGTCGGTGTCTGCCGTGAGCGGTGCATCAAGCGGGCGGTGGTACGTTGCCTGATCGCCGACGATGTTGACGATGCCGCTACGAGCGCGACGCGCGTTGTGCAGGTTGGCGAGCCCATTGGCAAGGCCCGGTCCGCAATGCAGCAACGTGGCAGCGGGCTTGCCCGCCATGCGGTAGTAGCCGTCCGCCATGCCGGTGACCACGTTCTCCTGTAAGCCGAGCACGCAACGCATGCCGACGCTTTGGTCGAGCGCCGCGACGAAGTGCATTTCGCTGGTGCCGGGGTTGGCGAAACAGGTGTCGACGGCGGATTTCAGCAGTGTTTCGACGAGACTCTTGGCACCATTCATCGCGACTCCCCATTCGTTCGTCGCAGTCTAGCGCGTGTAACGATGTGCGGTCGCGGCGGTCACGCCTGAACGAAACAGCGCGTGCCACGAGAGCGGCTAGGTCTTGCGCGCGGCAACGGCAGCCTGTTGCGCGCGTACAAAATCTGCCAGCCGTTTGCCTGATTCGTCGCCGTAGGTTTCGTCAGTCACCTGCAGGCGAATCACACGGTCGATGCGAAAGCTGCGGAAGTCATCACGCGCTTCGCACCATGCAGCCAGCGTCCAGTGTTCGCCCCAGAAGTAAAGCGACAGCGGTCGTACGCGGCGTTCGCTGAGCTTCTTCTCAACGTCAGCATAGACAAAGTGCACCTTCAGGCGGTCCCGAATCGCGACGCGTAGATGCTCGAAGCGCTCGCCAAGTTGCTTGGGAATGTGGAATTGCGGCACGTAGGTACGACTGGTTTCAAGCCATTGCCTGCGCTCGGGCGGCAGCGCAGTTGCGATCTTGGCAATTGCTGACAGCGCTGCGGCCCCCAGCTGTGGCGAACTCCACGCTTCCACCATGCGCGCACCGAGCGTGAGCGCTTCAATTTCTTCGAGCTCAAACATCAGTGGTGGCAATTCGAATCCACCGCGCAGGCGATAGCCAACGCCTGCTTCGCCTTCGATGGGCGTACCGGTGAGCGACAGATCGCGGATGTCGCGATAGATTGTGCGTTCGCTGACCTGTAGCCATTTGGCGAGCTGTTGCGCCGTGGTGAGACGACGACCGCGCAGAAACTGAACGATACGAAACAGTCGATCCGCACGGCGCATTCGCGGAGTCCGTCAGGCTGCCAGCGCTAGCTGCACTGGCACTGGTGAGGCCTGCAGAGGCAGATCACCAAGCATGCAACCCGCGATCAGCTCAAAGTCCTCCCGTGACATTTCAAAATGACCGAAGCGAAAGACGTAGCCCCAACGCTTCGGGTCGCGAATGAAGGACAGTTTTTCAACCAGCGGGCGGATTGGCGCCGCCCGCGCTTGGACAAACCGGATGTCGCGGCGAAACGGTGCAAAGCGTGGCGCCATTTCGAACACGTAGACATCGTTCCCCACAACCTCACCGATCGCGGTGAACTGCTGACACAGTTCGACGCCATCCAGCCGCACTTTGGGTGAGTAGTAGACGATCCAGTCGCCCGGCGACATGCGTTTTAGAGGCGCTGCCTTGCCGTGGCAAAGCTGGCAGAAACCGCCTGCTACGCCGCGAGCGACGTGATCTTGCGACGCAACCCCGATCCAGTATCGTGGCTCTTGCATGGCAATACTCACGATCAGTTTTGCGAAAACATACCGACGCGGTTGCCTTCGGTATCGCCGAAGTGCGCGAAATGGCCCATGCCCGGCGGCAGCGCCGTCTTCGGCGTGATGATTGAGCCGCCCGCAGCAAACGTACGCTCCAAGAACGGCGTCAAATCGTTGCCCGCACTCAGGTAAACCACCGCACCGTTCGCGGCAGGAACATAACCTTCTTGGCTGACGACCGCGCCGTAAACGGTGGTGTCGCTTCCGGGAAACACCCCCAAATCGCCACCGATATTCTCGCGGCGTAGCGTTACTTGAAACACTGCTTCGTAGAACTTTACCGCCCGCTCAAAATTGGTGGCGGGGATTTCAAACCAAACTGCATTGCCGATCATTTTTGCTTTCCTTCAAAGTCGTTATTGACGGATGAATTATTTGCGCACGCTACTGACAGCATTGTGTCAGGAGTGAATTGGAAATACAAAAATGACCTGAGATCGATGTGAGCGCCCACTCGGCACAACCGGATGGCGTTCGTCGCTGCGATTGCAAACTTTCTGGATTCCCACCTTACGGCGAGAATGACGGCTACTTCAGTATGCCGTTACTTGAATGTCGCGCCAAACGTGCGTTCGGCATTGCGATGCGCCACTTTGAGCGCCACATCTCGCGGTAACTCGGCGAGCCAGCGTTGGTAGTAATCCATGATTTCGCCGTACTGCGCCCAGCGTTCGGTAACCCAACAATCTGAACCCAACAAAAAGCGATCAGGGTAGGTTGTGAACAAGGTGCGCCATTGCTTCGAGAGCTTGCCGTCTTCGGTGATGTCGTTGCGATAGGACAGTTCGCCCATCAGGCCAGCATGCTGCTTCATAAGCACTGCGACGCGATCAGTAGCGACGCTAAACCCGGTGTGCGCCCAGATCACTTTGGCGTTGGGGTTGAGCGTGAAAATATGCGTTAGCGCGGCTTCATCGCTGTGTGCGTGCAACCAAAGATTGTGCTTCTGCGCGAAGGCGACAATCTGCGCAAATTCTTTCGATTTAGCTTCGTCGCCGTAGAGGTGAAACTCACCAATGCCGCGCACATTACCTTTCATACCGCCTTCGGTGAATTCGCGCTCTATCATCGCGACGATTTCGGGGTTGCGATGCCATGTGCGATAGTCCGCGCGGTCACGATACACGCGAATGAAAGGCACGACGTTGAGCGCGGCTGGCGCGGCCTTCATTAGCAACTCCGAACCTTCGTTCGGTCGTGACGTCGCGAGAATTCCACGCACGTTGTTCTTCCGAAAAATCTCCAGCACCTTGGCTGGCGGATAGCTCTCGCGTGCCTCAATGTTGTAGTGCAGGTGGGCGTCGAACACCGGGAGCGGTTCCACGGCATGAACGCACGTCGAGAAAATAACAAGACCAAACAATCCAAGGATCATTCTCAACATGTTTCGCACCTCTTTTCTGTTGGTCTCATAGCTGCCAACGCGCAGCATAGTCGAGGCGACTCGGGAATCACACACTCTCTGAGCCGCAGGGCGCAGTTCACCAAAAAAATTGCTCGCCATGGCGCACGTTTGGATCGCTTTGCGTCCTTGCTCTATGGTGTTACGTGCGAAATTGGCGTGTTGACAAACGAATATGACACGCCTACGATGTACTAGTCAGATTTATTTGATCATGTCGCCGCGCAATATGGCGGGCCAAGCGCCCGGTCGTAATCTGCGCTGCATTTTTCTAAAGTTAGGGGGTGTAAGTGAAACGATTGCGAAGACTCGCGACTATCGTCGCGTCAATCGGTATTGCGTGTGCGAGTGCTTTGGCACAAGTCAACGTCGGAGCGGGCTCTAGCTGGTCGCTCGGAGACGCTGCGATCGATTGGGGATGCAGCGACGTCGCCGTTAACGGCACCTTGGACGTGCAGGCTGCTGTCACGGCTAACGCCGATTCGGTACTGATCAACGGCGGGGGTTCCGTCTCGGGCGGAACCGGCACACTCGGCCTCACTGGTGATTTCACCAACAATGGAACCTTCGCCAAAGGCACGGGTACTGTCGCAATCCGAGACGGTTGTGCCAACACAACCTCCACCATCGCGGGCAGCCAGAGCTTTAACGCGCTCGCGGTGACCACATCAACTGCCAAAACGCTGCTTTTTAGCGCAGATTCAACCACCAGCGTCGGCGCGGGTTTACTGACGCTTCGGGGCACTGCTGGAAACCTACTCAAGATTCGATCCACGAGCCCGGGCTCGCAAGCGCGGATGTTCCTCAACGGTACGCAGAACATCGGCTATGTTGATGTTGCGGACAATCGGGGCACGTTGTTTGTACTTGCGCCGGGTGCTCCGGCAGCTTCGAACTCGGTTAATTCGGGCAACGTAATGAACTGGTTTGACGTGCTTCCCATCATTCCCACCCTGTCCACGCTGGGTCTGATTCTGTTGGGCCTCTTAGTGGCCGCGTTCGGCGTAGCCCGCGCCGGTCGTAAACACAACTCTACTTCGGGGCTTGCGCCGTGAACACAGACTACAAGCCCCTAAATCGAGGAACTAAATCATGAAAATCAGCCTCTTGATCGCACTGTCGGGCGCGCTTGCATGTGCAGTCGCATCGGCTCAATTAGCGTCTGACCAGCCAGCGCCCGCACGCCCTTCCGGCGCGACGGCACTCGCCAGCGCGCCGCCGCCGCTGGTGTCGGACCAGACAGCACCCGCAAATACAGCGGCAGCGCAAGCGCCGTCGGGTCCGACGACGGTGCTGCCTTCGTCGCAACCTGCAGGCGTACCCAATAGCGGCAGCAAGCGTGCCGTTACTGCCGCAACCCAACGTGCGCCAGCTAGCGCGAATGGCGGACTGTCAAGCCGGGTGACTGTGGGTACCACGTCGACAGCAAACAGCGAGAAGCAGTAGCGCCAACCCGCTTAGCCCAAACCTTATTTCTGTTACTCACCTTTTTTGCATTTTCGGGAGTTCCCATGAAACTTCGTAGTTCAAATGTTCGTTCCTCCGTTCGCGCTCTTTTCGCGCTGTCACCCCTTGTTGCCGGTCTTGCGATGGCTGCTGATGTTGTCGTCGCACCGACGGTGGGCAGCAGCTTTGTCGTGAAAGACACATCAGCGGCAACTGACCGGTTCCGCGTGACTGAAGCCGGGGCAGTATCGATGCCATCGGTACCAGCTGCCGCCGCCAAGTCCATCGCGTTATGCGCCGACGCCGTCGGTGTACTCGGCCCGTGCGCCGCCAATGCCGGTTTCTCACTGCCTTTTGCTGCAACGGTCAACAATGCGGCGACGCTGTTTGATGTGACGCAGTCGGGCACCGGTGGCGCGCTTAAGGGTGCAGTCACCAACGCCGCCAATACCGGTGCGGCAGTGCGCGGCGACACGAGCGGCACCGGCTATGGCGTACACGGTCGGGCCACCGGCACTGGCAACGCAGCCTTCTTCGAGATCAGTAATCCGTCAAGCACGTCGACCATCGCAAATCTCACTAGCAATGGCATCGGCAGCGGGGTCACCGTCAATTTGTCCAATGCAAGCAACGGCGCGCGCGCCATTGACGTCATTCAGGCCGGTGTTGGCCCCGGTGTGTTCGCCACTAGCGCGGGCGGAAACGCGGTCTGGGGAATCGCGTCCTCCATCTCTGCAGCCGGTGTCATCGGCGACAACACGTTTGGCGAAGCAGTGGTTGGGCGCAATCGCGGCGCCAACGGTGTCGGCGCGGTCGTGGGCCGCAATGACGACTCGGGCTACGGTGTGCGCGGCTTCAACACCAAGAACGGTATCGGCGTTATCGGTCAGGCCGGTATCTCAGGCGGTACCGGTGTAGCGGGACGATTCGAACAAGTTAACGCAGCGAACCCGAGCAATCAACTCGAATCTTCGGGCAATGGCACGGGTGCCGGCTTATACGTAGTCAACGCGAACCCCGCGGCGACGGATCTCGCGATCTTGCGGAAAGGGGGAACGAACGTCGCACGTATTGACTCCACGGGCAAAGGTTTCTTCAACGGAGGCACCCAGGTAGGTGGCGCTGACGTTGCGGAACTCATTCCCCATGTTGGTCGTATGCCCGTGGCTGGCGACGTTGTGATGATTGACGTTGATAACCCGATGCACTACCGCGTGTCCGATGAGGCAAACAGCGCTGCCGTTGCAGGCGTAATCGCCACGAAACCCGGCGTACTCATGAATGCGGGCGTTGAGGATGCGGGTGACGCGCCAGCGCTTGCTCTCGTTGGGCGTGTGCCGGTCAAGGTCACTGACGAGGCCGGCAGCATTCGCGCGGGCGACCTGCTGGTCGCGTCGAGCACGCCTGGTCATGCAATGAAAGCGCCGGCACAGCCTGCTGCAGGAACTATCGTGGGCAAGGCGTTGCAGCCGCACACGCAGGGCGCAGGAAAAGTCGAAATGCTGGTGATGTTGCGTTAAGCCACCAGACGGTGGTTTGACCTTTCGTGAGCATCGAGGGCCCGGTACATCCGGGCCTTTTTTTCGTCATACCCATCGCTTGCTCCTCTCGACCGCCTTCGCCCAATTCGCCATCATCTCGTCCGCGCGGTCACGCGGCAGCGTGGGCTCGAAAATGCGATCTACTTGCCAGTTGCGCGCGATGTCACTCGCGTCTTGCCAGAAGCCAACCGCAAGGCCCGCGAGATAGGCCGCGCCGAGGGCTGTGGTTTCGAGTACTTTCGGGCGGACGACTGGCACGCCAAGCAAATCAGCTTGAATCTGCATGAGCAGATTGTTTGCCGTTGCGCCGCCGTCAACACGCAACTCCGTGAGCTTTAAGCCCGCATCCTTTTCCATTGCGTGCAGCACTTCGGCCGACTGAAACGCGATGGATTCGAGTGCGGCGCGCGCGATGTGCGCGATATTGCTGCCGCGTGTGAGGCCAAACATCGCGCCTCGTGCGTACTGGTCCCAATGCGGCGCGCCGAGCCCTGCAAAGGCAGGCACGAGGTAAACGCCACCAGAATCCGGCACCTCGGCCGCCAGTGCTTCTACGTCCGCTGCGGTTTTGATCGCGCGCAATCCATCGCGCAGCCATTGCACGACCGCGCCGCCAATGAAGACGCTGCCTTCAAGGGCATATTGCGGCTTGCCGCCAGAGAGTTGCCACGCCGTCGTCGTCAATAGATTGTTGGTCGACGTTACGGCCTGCGCGCCGGTGTTGAGCAGCAGGAAGCAACCCGTGCCATAGGTGTTTTTCGCCATGCCGGACGAGTGGCAAGCTTGGCCGAAGAGCGCGGCTTGCTGATCGCCCGCGTTGCCCGCGATGGGAACTTCTGCCCCGTCAATGACCGCGCTGCCAAACGCGCCCGACGAGGGCCGCACTTCGGGCAGGACCGCTCGCGGGATGTTCAATAGCGTGAGCAGTTCGTCGTCCCACGCGTTGGTGTGGATGTTGAAGAGCAGCGTGCGGCTGGCGTTTGATGGGTCAGTGGCGTGCGTTTTTCCGCCGGTCAAGTTCCAAATGAGCCAGGCGTCAATCGTGCCGAACGCGAGTTCGCCTTTTTCGGCGCGCGCGCGAGCGCCGGGCACGTTGTCGAGCAGCCATTTAAGTTTGGTGCCGGAAAAGTACGCATCGAGTACGAGGCCGGTTTTTTGCTGAATAAGCGCGGCTTTGCCCTCAGCTTTGAGCTGGTCGCAGAGTCCTGCGGTGCGTCTATCCTGCCAGACAATGGCATTGGCAACGGGCATTCCGGTCGCGCGATCCCAGACAACCGTCGTTTCGCGCTGGTTAGTAATGCCGATGGCCGCGATTTCCTCAGGTTTTGCTCCCGCTTTGGCGATTGCGCCGAGCATTACCTCGTGTTGCGATGCCCAAATCTCACTGGCGTCGTGCTCGACCCAGCCGGGCTGCGGGAAATGCTGACGAAACTCCTTCTGGGCGCTTGCCACGGGAGTGCCCGCCGCGTCGTAGAGGATTGCCCGCGAGCTGGTTGTGCCCTGATCCAGTGCAATTACAAATTTCTTCTGTTGCGCCATATTCACCTCCTCCGCCCGCCGTCATTGCACCGCACAAAGCGCGCTAGAATCGACGTCCCAACACAGTCTATCGCGTCCCCGGACCGGTCTCGTAGTGAGGTCTCACGGTGGTTGCGCCCTGCCATGCCGCTGTCCTCCCCTGCTACCCGCGAGCGACTGCATCTGCGCCGTGTGAGCTACGAAGGCTTCCGTCGCGCCGACGGCCTCTTCGACATTGAGGCGCACATCACCGACCACAAAGACCGCGACTACAAACTCGCGATGGGCACGCGCAGCAAGGACATTCCGGTACACAACATGTGGGCGCGGGTGACCATTGATCGCCGTTTTGAGGTCATCGACATCGAAGCCGTGACCGACGACATGCCCTATCCCGGCCAATGCGACCGAATCGGACCGGAATACAAAAAATTGATCGGCGCGAACCTTTTGAAAGGTTTCCGCAAGGCTATTGCCGAAAATATGGGGGGCGTAAAGGGCTGTACCCATTTGTCGGAGTTGCTGGGTTATCTGCCGACGGCGGCAGTGCAGACTTTTGCCGGGATTCGAAGCGAAACCGATTCACAGGATGGCAAAAAGCCGTTTCAGCTGGACTCCTGCCACGCGCTGGCAACGAACACTGAAACGGTGCGGGTTTATTACCCGAAGTGGTATGCGGGTGAAGTTGCTGCGGTACGCGGTGAGCTGGTCGAACCGTGACGACATGATTTTGTAGGGGCGGCTTTGCTGCGACCAACGTGAAACTGATGCTGCAGGTCGCGGCGAAGCCGTTCCTACCAGTTACTTTTTTTGATTGATAACAACAGGGGTTGAGCCGTGAAAATTCACGAGTACCAGGGTAAACAAATTCTTCGCGAATTCGGCGTTCCGGTGCCGCGCGGCATTCCGGCATTCACCGTCGATGAGGCCGTGAAAGCGGCGCAGGAGCTGGGCGGCCCGGTGTGGGTGGTCAAGGCGCAAATCCACGCCGGTGGTCGCGGCAAGGGCGGCGG
>CAYMSY010000092.1:0-9728 GCA_964393195.1 uncultured Alcaligenaceae bacterium
GGTGAGGCCGTCACGGTCAACCTGCCGGTCACCAACGTTGGCAGCGCCGCTTTCGTGAATCTGGTTGGCACGCTGCAGGCCGGGCCTGGTGTTACGCCGCTGCCGGCCAACCCGCTGAGCTACGGCGCGCTCGGCGTCGGGGCGACGATCTCGCGTCCGTTCACGTTCGCCGCATCAGGAAATTGCGGCGACACCATCACGCTGACGCTCCAGCTGCAGGACGGTGCAACCAACTACGGCACATTCACGTACCAGATCACGCTGGGTACGACGCAAACGACGGCAACCCTGGTCGAGAATTTCGACGGCGTGACGGCACCGGTGTTGCCTGCGGGGTGGACGAGCACGGTGGTATCGGGCACGATTGCCAATTGGGTAACGTCGGCGGTGACGCCCGACAGCGGGACCAATGCGCTGCTGGCAACGCCGATCGCATCAACCGCCGAACTTCGTCTCGACAGCCCGCTGATCGCGATTCCCGCCGGTGCCGGCAGCCACCGGATCAGCTTCCGTCATCGCTGGAATACCGAAGCCGGTTTCGACGGCGGTGTGCTGGAAATATCGATCGCCGGCGGCGCCTTCGCTGACATCGTCACGGCCGGTGGCAGTTTCGTGTCGGGCGGCTACACAGGCTTCATCGACAGCGGCGATACCAACCCGCTCGCCGGACGTGCAGCGTGGACAGGCACGGCCGATTCCGCCTATACGACCACCGTATTTACGCTGCCACCTGCCGCATCCGGGCAGAACATCCGGTTGCGTTTCCGCCTTGGCACGGATAGCTGCTGCCTGCAAGCCGGGACCAATAGCTGGCGCATCGACACCCTGCAGCGACTCCTGGTGACGCAGGTCTGCGCCGCCGCCATTGCCAGCAATGTGTCGCTCGCTGCGGCGGGTCCCATCCATCGGGGGCAGCAAAGTGTCGTCACGGCAACGGTCACGGCGAGCTCGGGCACACCGGCCGGTTCGGTGTTCGTCAGCGGCGCGGGCGCAAGCTGCAACATCACGTTGAGCGGTGCGACCGGAAGCTGCGCGCTGGTGCCAACGGTCGTCGGCGCGAGCCAGACAGTGACCGGAAACTACGCCGGCGACGCCACGCATGCTGCGGGCAACGGCAGCACCCAGGTCACGGTCAAGTCGACGCTCGACGTCGATAACAACGGTTCGTCCGACGCGGCGTCGGACGGCGTGCTCGCGGTGCGCTACCTAATGGGCTTGCGTGGCGCAGCGCTGGTGAGTGGCGTGACCTTCGGCGTTGGTGCGCAGCGCACCGATCCGACGGCGATTGCCAATTACCTGCAGGAAGTTAGCGCGGTGCTGGACGTCGATGCAGACACTCATGTGTATTCGCTGACCGACGGGCTGATGCTGATTCGCTACCTGCTCGGGCTGCGCGGCGCGGCGCTGGTTGCGGGCACGACAGGCGCGCCCGGCGCTGGCCGTACGTTACCGGCTGATCTGCAAAACTACATTCAGGGACTCATTCAGTAATACGTCAAAGGAGAACCCCGGCCGCTGCCGCGCTGCCTTGCGCGACGCTGCGATCGGCGCCTCGTGATCCGTAAGGCAGAGATTTTGTCAATCAACTTTTCGGTTAAGTCCGCACTTAGAAAGGGCTTGGCGCGCATTATGAAAAAAGTCGACTTTTGTCGATTTTTAGCGTTTAGCCCTTATTTAATAAGGGTTGCAGAAGAAAGCTGATTGACCAATATCCGGCGATGCTTTGACGTTTGACCGCAGCGCAACGTGGTGGCGTAACCTGGCTACTGGATCGCCGAACGGCGATCGGCCCGCCATGACAGCAGCAGCGCCATCAGCAGCACCAGTGCGCCACACAAAGGCAACCAGCGATAACCGGAGCCGGCGATGACGACTCCGCCAATTGTCGTGCCGAGCGCCTGACCGAGATAAATCATGCTGGTGTTGAGCGCGATGCTGGCGCCGGACAGCGCGGGTGACGCGACGACCAGCCGCGCCTGTTGCGATGAATTGTTGGCGAATACGCCGCCGCCCCAGGCCAGTGCGCCCACGACAAACGCCGCCAGCCACGAGCCCGCGATCGCCAGCACCAGCATGCCGGCCGCCATCGACCACAGCGAAATAGTCACATTTGACGACGCCCCCTGAATGGCGATGCGTCGCGTCGCCCATACGTTGCCAACGACACCGGCAAAGCCGAACAGCATCAGCGCGAACGTGAGCGTGTTGGGCGAGCTGTCAATCGTGGCGCCGATGTAGGGCGCGATGTAGGCAAAGGTCGTGAACTGGCCCGACGCGCCGACCACGGTCACCAGCAGGATCGCGATCAGCGCGGGATGCCGCAGCACCTGCAGCCAGGCGTCACGCGACAGTGACGTCCCGTGCAATCCGCGCGGCACGATGCGCCAGACCCAGATGACACCGATCACGCAAAAGGCAGCGAACAGCGCGAACGTGCCTCGCCAGCCGATGTGCGCCCCGAGCCAGGCCGACGCCGGGCTGCCGAAGACCGATGCCACGGACCAGCCGAGAAACACGGCGGTGATTGCTGCCGCGCGGCGTTCCGGCGCAATCACGAGACCGAGCGTTGCTGCGGCTTGCGGCGTGAACACCGCAGCGCCGAGCAGGGTCACGCTGCGAACGATGATCAGGGTGGTCAGGTTCGGCGCCAGCGCACACAGCGCGTGACCCACGGCGTACAGCGCGAGCGAGCCCGTGAGCACCGAGCGGCGATCCATGCGCGAGGTCAGCGTCGCCAGAATGGGTGAGCCGAAACACATGACGACGGCGGCGATGGTGATCAGCAACGCCGTTTGCGGCACCGTGGTTGCAAGATCGGTGGACAGCACGACGAGCAACCCCGGCGCCAGCATGACGCCGGTGCCGATCAGGAAGTTACCGAAGAGAAAGGCGTTGACGAACGAGCGTTCGCCAACTCTTGACGCGCTAACCGGATTGTTTTTTGACAACGCGTCCCACTCCCAATCCGATCAGCATGGCAATGATCATCGCGATGGCCGCGCCGAAGAATATCGAGCGCGGCACATCGTGATCCATGAGCCAGCCAAAGATCGGCGCGGACACGGCGAGACCCGCATCAAGGCCGGAATAAACGGTCCCGTACACGCGCCCGGTGGCGCCTGCGGGCGTCGCCCGCTTGATCAGCAGGTCGCGTGATGGTCCGGCGACGCCGGTGCCAAGACCCGCCAGCATCACCAGCAGCAGGGTGCCCATACCGCCGGCGACACCCGTTGCCGCAATCAGCAGCAGTGCCGCCGAACCGCTGAGTGCGCCAGCAATGATCCGCTCGGGATCGGCCCATTGCTTGCTGATGGCAAAGCCGCCCGCGAGCTGGCCGATGGCGCTGCAGACTAGATAGCCCGTCAGGGCCGTGGCAGCGACCGTGAGTTTCAGTCCGGCAATGGCCTGCAGTGCCGGCGTCGAGAAATTCTGGATCGCGGAATTGCTGAAGGTGATTACGAAGAAGAACGCGAAACAGAGCCAGACGACAGGCTGGCGCATGAAGGCGAGACTCGATTCGCGCACCGGCGTTTTGTCACCGGACGACGGTTTGTGTGCCGGGCTGGCCAGTGATCGGGTATCGATGGCATCGCGAAAAGTCACCGCCACCGCCAGCACGCAGGCAGCAAAGACAGACGCGGCGACCAGCGCGTTGCGCCAGCCATACTGTTCGGCGATCAGCACCATGAAAAAGGTCGCCGACGCATAGCCGAGGGTGCCACTCAGGCCGTGCGCGCTGTAGGCGTGGCCGATCCGCTGTGACGACACCCGCTGGTTGATGATGCTGTAGTCGACCGGATGAAACGGCGCGTTGGCGATGCCGGACAGCACCGCCGTGATGACCAGCATCGAATAGCCATTTGCCGTCGCGCCGACCAACGCAGCCACCGCGAACAGGAACAGACCGCCAAACATGACGGCTCGCGCACCCACCCGATCGACAACGAAGCCCGCCGCTGCCTGCCCCAATGCGGACACCAGATAAAACAAGCTGGCCAGCGAACCCAGCTCGGCAAACGACAACGAAAACTCTGTCGCCAGCCACGGAAACAGCGGCGGCAGCAGGAGCTGGAAGAAGTGGGAGGTGGCGTGGGCGAGGCCGACAACGCTGATCGTCGTCGCATCGGCCCGAAAAGACGCATCGGGCGCGGGAATCGTACTGCTCATTTCGCTAAGCTTACACGTATGACGACATCAAACCCCCTCCCCCGTTCCGGTGGCCATCTGGTTGCCGATGCATTGATTACCCACGGCGTGGACACAGCTTTCGGTGTTCCTGGCGAGAGCTACCTCGAAGTGCTCGATGGCCTGTATCGCCACAAGGAAGACTTCCGTTTCGTGATTTGCCGGCAGGAGGGCGGTGCTGCCTTCATGGCCGAGTCGTACGCCAAACTCACCGGCAAACCAGGCGTCTGCATGGTCACGCGCGGACCCGGCGCCACCAATGCCGCGATTGGCGTGCACACGGCACAGCAGGATTCGTCGCCGATGATCGTGCTGGTCGGGCAGGTGGGCAATGACTTCGTCGAACGCGAGGCGTTTCAGGAAATTGACTATCGCCGCATGTTTGGCCCGATGGCGAAGTGGGTCGCGCAGATTGATGATGCGTCACGCGTTCCGGAATACATGGCGCACGCGTTTCAGGTCGCTACCAGCGGTCGTCCCGGCCCGGTTGTGCTGGCGTTGCCGGAGGACATGCTGCGCGCTGTCGCTTCACCTGCCGAGGCGAAACCTTATCGTGCGGTGCAGTCGCATCCAGGTGCGGCGGACATGGCTCGTGTGGCTGAATTGCTCGCAGGTGCGGAACGTCCGCTTGTCATCGCGGGTGGTTTTGGCTGGACGCGCGACGCTGCGCGACAACTGCGTGAATTTGCCGAAGCCAATGATTTGCCCGTCGGCTGCGCGTTCCGCTTCCAGGATTGTTTCGACAACGCGCACCCGAATTTTGCAGGGGATGTCGGGATCGGCATCAATCCGAAACTCGCTGCGCGCGTGAAGAACGCCGATGTGGTGCTCTGCATCGGCGCGCGACTCGGCGAAATGACCACGTCCGGCTACACGCTGTTTGACGTGCCGGTGCCGAAGCAGAAGCTCATTCATGTGCACGGCGACCCGACGGAACTCGGTCGCGTATATCAGGCCGAAGTCATGATCGCGGCAGGTGTCGCCGAGTTTGTGGCGACGCTCGCGAACGTCAAATTGGGTGATTCGCACGCTGCGCAGCGCAAGTCGGCACTTGTCGATGTGCAATCCGAACTCGCCGCATGGCGCAGCGTGCCGCCGCTCTACAAGAACCGTACCGAACCCGCGAAACTGAATCTATGGGAAGTCGTGCAAACGCTGAAACGACTCGCGCCGAAGGACGCCATCGTCACCAACGGTGCTGGCAACTTCGCGACCTGGGCGCATCGTTTCTGGCCCTACGCAGGCATCGAAAGTTGCGACAAATCGCAACTCGCCCCGACCAGCGGCGCGATGGGTTACGGCGTACCCGCAGCGGTCATGGCGTCCATCGTGACGCCCGAGCGCACCACGATCAATTTCGCGGGCGACGGAGACTTCCTCATGACGTCACAGGAGCTGGCGACCGCTGTGCAATACGGCGGTGCGCCGATCTGCATCGTGTTCAACAACGGCATGTACGGCACCATTCGCATGCATCAGGAGCGTGAGCATCCTTCACGTGTTTACGGCACACAGTTGGTGAACCCCGACTTCGCCAGGTACGGCGAGAGTTTCGGCGGCAAGGGCTTTACCGTTACGACCAATGCAGAGTTTGATGCCGCGTTTGCCGATGCGCTCGCGTACACACGTAGCGCGAAGAAACCGGCCGTCATCGAACTCAAGGTGGACCCACAGGACCTGACGCCCGGTGCAACGCTGAGCGCGATTAGCGAAAACGCGTTGAAGGCGAAGGGCCTGTAGTCGACAGATCGCCGCCAGGGGCGGACGGGGGCAGGAAGAGCGCGCAGCCGCACCGTGGCGGCGCGTCTCTTCTGCGGCACGGACTAGATTTTGAGGTTGGCTTCGATGGCGGCGGCCTTGTGACGGGCGAGTGCCAGATTCGAACGACTCTTGTCGAGAACCAGATACATGAACAGGCCGGCTGCGCTCGAAACCGGACGAATGATGTGATACGCCTTGCCGAGCGTGATCAGCATGTCTTCGATGGAGTCATTGAGTTTGAGTGACTGCATGGTGCGCAGCTTGGCGCGAACCACTTCGGTATTGCCAGCTGCGGCCAGCGTGATGTCAAGTCCGGCGCCTTCGCTGCCGAGCAGCATGCCGCTGTTGCTGTCGACCACGGCGCAACAGGTCGCGCCGTCGATCTGCATCATTTCCGCGAGTGATTCATTGATGTTTGCCATTATTATGTTCCGATCCTATTGGTAATTTGAAACGTGCAGACTCAGACAGGGCTTTGCTTGCAGGAGCGCGCGTCTGCGTTGCGCGCACACAAGAATTTGAGACGGGATGGACCTAAGTCAGCGCGCGCAACCGTCGCGAGAACTCGTCAAGCGACCACAGCGTGTGTCCAAGAATGGTGTCCGCTGAAACGGCGATGCACGTAGTGCATGGAATGGCGAGTGCGATGACAGGTTGAAACACGATCCGCCCGCTGGAGGACTCGAGCAGCAAGCGATCACAACCATCAAATGCAACTTCCTTGGTAATGGCTCGTGATATTGCAGTCAGTGAGCTCGCCATTGCCGCCAGATTCTGCGACCGAAAGTTCGCGTCGGGACAGTACGAGGCGATCTCGAAACCATCAATGGTTGCCAGCACGGAGGCCCGAATGCCTGTTTGTGCGCGTGCGAAGTCCATGAACTCGGTCGCGAGACGTTTTGTGATTTCAGGGGTGAGCCCATGGAGCTGGCGAGCGGCGGGTTGTCTAGCTGTCATATTCATTGGTTGAGTGCTCGTAGTCGCCGTCACTGTCGACGGAGAGCATTGAAAACAGGACGGACAGCACGTTCAGCATTTGTTGCTTGTCACGTACGTCCGCAGCCATGGTGGGCACCGCCCACCCCGTTGCGTCAGCGACGGCCACCGAGAAGCGCTGGATCTGGTCGTTGGTGGCAGGCCGCGCGATCACAACCATCGTGGTGGGCTGCGTCGGCAGTGCCTCCATTTCGCGAATGAGCGCGATGCACTCTTCTGTTGCCACAGGGTCGTTGGCATCGACCAGAATGATGGCGCCAATGGCCAGGCCCATCAGCCATTCACGGACAAAGGTGAAGCGCTCCTGACCGGGGCTGCCGTAGATATGCAGCTGCTGGCCGTCGTCCAGCTCGATCACGCCGTAATCTGCGCCAACGGTCGTGGTCGCTTTGGCTGATCGTGTTTGATCCAGATTCTCGACGTCGCAATCGACCGCGAGTTCTCCGCATAGTGCGCGGATCGCGGTGGATTTTCCGATCCCCATCGGACCGAACAGGACAATGCGTGGTGCGGTAAACATCTAAATCCTGCAGCCAGTGTTGCGTGTGCGCCGACTCATGCGGGCGAGCTCGCGAGCCAGGCACGAATCCGTCCGAGAAAGCCGTTCTTTGGCGGCTCGGCCCGGCGCGCATTTGAGGGACTCGCTGCGCGTTGCTCGGCTTGCGCCTGCGGCCCATCGCCGCCAGCGACGGCTGTCACTGTCTTCAGGGCACGCAAGCGCGACAGCTCGTTGATGAGCGCCGACACTTCGTCCACACGCAGTCCCGTGAAGCGGCATACGGCGTCAATGGTCACCGCGCGTTTGGCCATCATTCCCGCCGCGTTGAGGTAGGCGCGTTCGGAGAATTTCCCGGTCAGCACCGGCCAGTGAGTCAGGGTGTATCGCGCGACCGGTTGATGTGCGGGCGCACTTGCTTCGCGCGTCACGGGTTGAACCGTTACGCTCGTTGGACCATTGAGATGGGTGTAGATTGATGAATCCATCAGGCGCAGCGCAGCCATGTCGATGGCGCCGAGGACGGTGGCGACGCGCATGTTCAGTGGGGAGATCGACAGGTCACCATCGCTCATCAGATCGGTCACCTGATGGCGATCTGCGAACCAGAGTTTCATCTGGTTTCGCCGCAGTCCGAGCGGTTGTTCCGCGTGTGCCGGCACGCAGCACACGAGGTCTGCATGCTCCACCTGAGCGACTTCCCAGGCGGTGACGCTGCGTGTTCTGCATATGTCAAACATGGCTTCAAATACGCCACGAATTTCGACCGGCAGCAGATCAACAGAAATTTTCAGAGTTCGTCTCATAACCTCGCGCAAGCACATGCCTGGGCGGACGAGTCCAACTCGCCAAGCCTGCATGCGCTCCTTGTTTGTATTTGCTCCGGCTCTTGCGATCTCGTGCGAAATCGTCAGCGTGTCGGCACTTTATGCCAATCGCAACGTCCGGTTTATTGCTAAGTACTCTTATTACCTGGATTCAGTTTAGCGTAAGAAAAAGGCAGTTTTTACCTGCGTTTCGGAATACATAGAGTCATGTACCAAATTCGGAATGTTGGAAGTTTCGCGCATGCGAATTTCATGACATTTGTATATCGGCAGGCCGTCGCAGAATTGCCGGGCTAGCGACGCGATCAAGTCGCACCGTAGGCCGACGTAGTCGAGCATTGCGCTTGCGATCAGGTCACAAAAAATGCGAACAGCATGTTGCGCGTTGACCACGATCAATGCGGCTGATGGCGAGTGCGGCACGCGGCTCGTCACTCTTTGTTTGAGACGCCGACGATCACCGCCTCTATAAACGAATCATACGCCGATGACGAGCAGGTCGTGCTTGCATCCGCAGTGACGATACGGGCACGCCGCGTGCTTTAGCAAGTCACCCAAACTTCATTGTCGAATCAGACGCCATGACCACGCTATTCATTTCCGCTTTCCTGCTTGGACTGATTTTCAATGCCGCGCCCGGCGCGGTGTTCGCCGAAACGATTCGACAGGGTGTACGAGGTGGCTATCGACCGGCACTGGCGGTGCAGATCGGCTCGCTGGTGGGTGATGCGCTGTGGGCGGTCCTCGGGCTCGTGGGCATCGGTCTTTTATTGCAGCTGGACTGGTTGCGCTGGCCGATTGGCGTCTGCGGCACGTTGTACCTGTTGTGGCTGGCGCGTGATTCGTGGCGTGCAGCGGGCGTGGAGTTTTCTCTTGCCGAGAGCGCCAGCAATGGCGAGTGTTCAGCATTGCATGCCGGCGTTCTGCTTTCGGTAACCAATCCGCAGAACATCGCCTACTGGGCCGCGCTTGGCAGCGCGATGGGCGCCGTGGGCGTGCACGAGCCGACGACGGTGGACTACGCCGTGTTCTTTGCAGGGTTCATGCTGTCTTCCATCGTGTGGTCGTTCTTCTGCGCAGCGGTCGTTGACCGCCTGTTCGCCCGGTCCGGCGCGCACTGGGCAAAGGCGACCTATCGCCTGTGCGCTGTCGCCTTTGTCGCGCTCGCCCTGGGCACGCTGCGTGATCTCATGTCATCTCCGGAAAAGGCCGAACCCGGCACGCGTCCGGCAGTAGTTTCGGCGCCTTAGTCGACGCTTCGTGGCACTTCCGTCAACGTATAACTTTTCCGTAAAACGACATTCAATTGCGGCTTAACGGTTGATTAAGCCATAAGTCGATTATTGATAAATATCAGCGCCAAGCCCGATGAAATGGTGATTTCAAGGAAAAGTTGATAGCTAAAATTGATGATAATCAGGCCGGCAAAAATTGCCCCGGCCAGATCCACAGTGCCCCTGCGG
>CAYMSY010000093.1:0-9719 GCA_964393195.1 uncultured Alcaligenaceae bacterium
CGGATCGGCGTGAAATAGCCGACGAAGGTGAATCCCGTGATCAGGCCAATGGCAAGCCACACCGTCTGCTTGGTGCCCTTGCGCAGAAGCTTTTGCGCGCTCCACGGTGCCTCGTCCAGCCGCATGCGCGCCAGGCGATCGCCTTCGATGCGCCGTTCTACCCAGAGAAAGATCTCGGTGTAAACGGTTTGCGGGCAGGCGTAGCCGCACCACAGCCGGCCCGCCATCGCGGTGAAGAAGAACAGCGCCAGCGCCGAAATCACCAGCAGCGCGGCGAGGTAGATGAAATCCTGCGGTTGCAGCAACAGCCCGAACACGGCGAAGCGCCGCTGCGATGGATCGAACAGTACCGCCTGTCGCCCGTTCCACTGCAACCACGGCAGGCCGTAGAACAACGCCTGGGTGAGCCAGACCATTGTCCAGCGCCACCCGGCAAACCAGCCGTGCACCGCGCGCGGATAAATTTTCGGTTGCTTCTCGTAGAGCGAAATCGTCGTCTCGCTGCCCTCGTTTGCAACAGGGCGGGCGAAGATCGGGATGACTTTGCTTGAGCCGGAGCGGGACACGGTATGCGTTGGTGGCTGGCGAGCAGCGCTCAGCGCACGACGAAATCGATGGCAATTGCGCCCGGTTCACGCTGGCGGTATTCGATGGATACGCTGTCGCCGTAACGTGCACGAAGCTGGTCGAGCAGCGGCAACGGGTCATGATCGTTGACAAAGCGCATGGTCTCGCCGGGGTTGAGTGCGTCGAGCGCACCGAAGATGGCCGCGTGGCGGAAGCGTTTGGCGATGCCGCGTGCATCAAATGGATAGATGGCGGTCGGCGAGAGATGCAAATGGGGTTGGGTGGCAGATGTCATGGCGATGAGTCTCCAGTGAGGTTAGCGATTGAAACACGCGTCCGCGCCGGTTTGCCGGTGGCGGCGGGTCGCTCCAGTGCGGCGGTCAGCGCCGGCAGATCAAGCAGTCGTTGTGCAAGCGGGAAAAGCTCACGTTCCTCGAAGTGCACGTGATCGCGCATCGCCTCGCCCCACGGTCCGATCGCGCTCAGATCGCCGTCACGCAGACAGCGGGTCAACCGGCGCAGTTCGTCGTGATGGGTTTGCGCCGTCAGGGCGGCATCTTTCGCGCCGGCGGCAGTGAGCGCCGGCAACAAGGAGGCTTCTTCGCTCTGCAGGTGCGATTCAATGGTCGCGTCCCACAGGTCAAGTATGTTGTCGCGACAGGTTGTTGCCGCACTGACATCGGATGATGCAGCCATCGCCCGCCGCGCGAAGACCAGCGCATCATGGTGTTCGCGCGATAGCGGGACGAGGGCAGCGGCGCGTTTCATGGTGAGCGCTGTTCAGGTACCGCTGCAGCGGCACCCGCAGGTCTGTGCGCCCTTGTGTACGCGTACGCGCCAGGTGTCGGGACCGCGCTCCAGCGCGCGCCAGGTAATCAGTCCGCTCAGGCTGCTCGGGAGATGTTGGTGAATGGTCGACAGGTCCTCGTGGCCGACCAGAACAAGTTCGTCGCCGGGTGCGAGCTGTTCAATCGCATTGACGACCAGTGGCAGGCGATCGGCGGCCGCAGTGGTGCCAAGATCAGTGATGGTTTGGGTAGCGCTTTGCATTGAATTTGCATCAGGGCCACGCCCTCGGTGCGTATGCACTCCATCGGCTGGCACATGACATTAAGATACATTTAATATATATCTATTGTAAGGCGTCTGCGACTTAAAGCAATACTGAAAAGTAATCTTTTTGTCCTGGATCAACCGGGCTGCGTGGGACCCGCCTGCGGCTTGCGAATCAGGGTGATCGGATCACCGCCAGGTTGTCGGCGTTGACCCACTGGCGGCGCAAGGTCGGCGAGACTGTAGCCGTCAAGATGTGACAGGAATCGCTGCAATGCGCCCGAGAAAATGCCGGTCAACTTGCAGTGCCCCGTGAGGGCACAGCTGTTTCCCGTCGCCAGACACTCGACCAGCATGAAGTCCGGTTCGATGCTGCGAACCACCGCACCAAGATTGATCTCCTGCGCGGGTTTTGCGAGCCGCATGCCGCCGCCTTTGCCGCGTACCGTTTCGATATAGCCGGCGAGTCCGAGTTGGTGCGTGATCTTCATCAGATGCGCCTCCGAGATGTCGTATGCAGTCGCAATTTCGGAAATCGTGCACAGGCGGTCAGGGTGCTGCGCGACGTACATCAAGAGGCGCAGCGCGTAGTCGGTCATCGTCGTCAGACGCATCGGTGCTCCACAAAGAGTGGCCCATTGGTCAAATGCGGGACATATGGCCCCGCATGGATGCTAAACGACCTTCACGCTGATGTCCGGCAGACCGGCAATCTTGCCGAGCATCACGTCGCCGCGGACAACGGGGCCGACATTTTCCGGCGTTCCGGAGTAAATGATGTCGCCGGCCATGAGTTCGAACGCTTCGGAGAGCTTGCTGATCTGTTCGGCGACGTTCCAGATCATCTGATTGAGGTCGGCGTTCTGCTTGACCACGCCGTTGACGAGCAGCTGGATGCGTCCGCTGGCGAAGTGCTGCACGTCGCCGACACGATGTATCGGTCCGATCGGCGCCGACTTGTCGAAACTCTTGCCGATTTCCCAGGGTTTCTTTTCGTCGCCCATCGCACGCTGCAGATCACGCCGAGTCATGTCGAGGCCGACCGCGTAGCCGTACACATGCTTGAGCGCGTCAGCAATCGCAATGTTGCGGCCGCCGCTCTTGAGTGCGGCGACGAGTTCAATCTCGTAGTGATAGTTTTTGGTCAGTGGCGGATAGGGATGATCCACCGTTTGTCCCGGCGGCACGAGCTGGATCGCGTCGGTCGGTTTCTGGAAGAAAAATGGCGGCTCGCGAGTCGGGTCCGAGCCCATCTCGCGCGCGTGCGCGGCGTAGTTGCGACCGATGCAATAGATGCGGCGGACGGGAAACACTTCGCTGCTACCAACGATCGGTATCGTCGTCATCGCGACGCTGAATGGCGTCGCGCGTGCTTCCACCTTGACGTTGACGGTAGCGCATCCGCTCATCGCGGCGGCACCGCTAATGACGCCTGCAGTACCGAGTGTTTTCAGGATGTCCCTGCGTGATGTGGTCATGTTTTCCTCCTCATTCCCGACGGGGCGAAGAATACTCCGCGCCAAAGAAAACGGGCACCGAAGTGCCCGCTTTTACGATTCCGACGGATCGAATCGATCAATCCTCGACGAAGGTCTCGTCGCGTTTCTTGCGGATTGCTGGCAGCGCCAGAATCACCAGCAGGATCGCCGAGAGGATCAGCATCACTGCACTGATCGGACGTTCGTAAAACACCGATGGGCTGCCACGCGAGAGCAGCAATGCACGACGCAGGTTCTCTTCCATCATCGGCCCGAGAATGAAGCCCAGCAGCAGCGGCGCCGCTTCACATTCAAGCTTGGCAAAGATGTAACCGATCACGCCGAAGACCGCGATGATCCAGACGTCGAAAGTCGTGTTGTTCACGGTGTAGACGCCGATGCAGCAGAACACCAGAATCATCGGGTAGAGCAGGCGATACGGAATCTTCAGCAACTGAACCCACATGCCAATCAGAGGAAGGTTCAGGATGACCAGCATCGCGTTGCCAACCCACATTGAGGCGATGAGACCCCAGAACAGTTGCGGGTTTGCGGTAATGACCTGCGGACCCGGCTGGATGTTGTGAATTGTCATCGCACCGACCATTAGCGCCATTACGGCGTTCGGCGGAATGCCGAGCGTGAGCAGCGGGATGAACGAGGTTTGTGCGCCGGCATTGTTGGCGGATTCCGGAGCGGCGACGCCACGGATGTTTCCTTTGCCGAAGGCCGGCGACGCATTGGCACCGGCCAGTTTCTTCTCAAGCGAGTACGACGAGAATGAAGCGAGCAGAGCACCGCCGCCGGGCAGGATGCCGAGCAGCGAGCCGAGCAGCGTGCCACGCGTAATGGCGCCGGCGGAGTCCTTGAAATCCTGTTTGGTCGGCAGCAGTCTCCCCACTTTGGCCGTGAAGATTTCGCGGGCTTCGCCTTTCTCCAGGTTGATGAGAATTTCACCAATGCCGAAAATGCCCATCGCCACGCCGACGAAACCAATGCCGTCGGTCAGTTCCGGGATGTCAAAACTGTAACGAGCAACGCCCGAATTCACGTCGGTACCGACCAGGCCCATCACCACGCCAAGCACGATCATCGCGATGGCCTTGAGCACCGATCCGTGCGCGAGCACAACCGCTGCCATCAGCGAGAAGTAGTCCGCCGGACCGAACTTCAGCGCGGCTTCCGACAGCGGCGGCGCAAACGCTGCCACGACCAGCGTGCCGACTGTGCCGGCGAAAAAGCTGCCGATGGCCGCCGCCGCGAGTGCCCGCCCCGCCTTGCCCTGCTTGGCCATGTCGTGGCCGTCCAGCGTGGTCAGCACCGAGGACGCCTCGCCCGGCAGATTCATCAGAATGGCCGTAGTTGAGCCACCATACTGCGCACCATAGTAGATGCCAGCCAGCATGATCAGCGCCGACACCGGTGGTAGCGCGTAGGTCGTCGGCAGCAGCATCGCGATGGTCGCGACCGGGCCGATGCCGGGCAGCACACCGATCAGCGTTCCGAGCAGGCAGCCGATGAGTGCATAGAGGATGTTGGTCGCGGTGAGCGCGACACCAAACCCGAGGGATAGGTTGCTAAGTAGATCCATGTTTTTCTCTTAGCTCCACGGGAAGAGTTTCATCTGAAGCTTGAGGCCCCAGACAAAGACGGCGGCGCAGAACAGGCACATGATTACGGTAATCATCGCGAGTTCCTTGTAGTTCTTGTCATGCGCGGCGATACCGGAAATGAACGTCAGCAAGACGATGGCGGCGATCATGCCCAGAGTAGGCAACGCAAAACCGAACAGGACCACTGCGACGGTCAGGATGATCACCGGTTTCCAGGTCCAGCCGATGCCTTCCGTGACCGCCCACTTCGCCTGATTTTTGAGGCCCAGCGCAGCGATCAGCACACCGAGGAAGGTCATGATGCCGCCGAGTACGCTCGGAAACCAGCCTGGCCCCATTCTGGCAGCACTGCCCATTTGATAGTTGCCTGCTCCAAACCAGAAAATGACGCCGATAACGACGAACATTAATCCGGCCAGCAGGTCTTTGTTTTTCAGAAACCCGTTCAAGTGAACTCCTCCCTGTAAAGTTACTCACCAATTATGGTCCTCGCGGCTGTCGCTTGCCTGTCCCATTGCTTGCAATGAAACGTTTGCGTGATCGAGTCGACGCGCAGCGCACGAGCCGCAAACAAAAAGAGCCACCCGAAGGTGGCTCTTGTGCGCTGCAGCGGAACCGCTGTTTACTTGAGTCCGGCTTTGCTGCGCAGTTCGGCCAGGTGCTTCTCGATCACCTGTCCCTGAAGGCGCTGCGCGAGTTGCGGTTTGACTTCATCGAATGCGGGCGCTTTGGCGTCACGCACATCATCAAGCTGGATCACGTGGAAACCGAACGGGCTTTGCACCGGTGTCGGCGTGTACTTGCCCTTTTGCAGTGCAACCAGTGCGTCGGAGAAAGGTTTTACGTAGTTTGACGGAACCGCCCAGTCGAGATCACCGCCGTTGTCCTTGGAGCCCGGGTCCTTCGAGTTGGCCTTGGCCAGATCCTCAAACTTGCCGCCAGCCTGAAGCTGCTTGATGATGCCTTCGGCGTCTTCCTTCTTCTCGACGAGGATGTGACGGGCACGATATTCCTTGTCGCCGAGGCCGGCGCGAATGGTGTCGTACTCGCGCTTCAGCACGTCATCGGTGATCGGGTTGGCCGACAGGTAGTCACTGATGTAGGCACGGATCAGGATCGACTCCGAAGCGACCGCCATTTGCGTCTTCATGGACGCGTCGCGATCCAGACCCTTGGCCTTCGCGGCGCGGGAGAACAGTTCGCGGTTGACCAGCTCGTCGCGCAGGAACGCGCGCAGCTCGGGGGTATCGGGTTGGCCCTGGGCAAGGCGTTCCTTGAGAATCAGGTCGAATTGCGCCTGCGACACGGCGATTTCACCGGCCTTGGCGGGAGCGGCCGCAGCGGCAGCAGGTGCCGCTTTCTTGGCGGGTGCTTGCGCGAAAGCTGCGTTGCCACCGATGAGCGCAACCATCAAGGCGGTTGCAAGAGAGGTACGTAGTTGCATCTTCATTTCCTGTTATGAGTTTTGAGTCTCTGTGGTTTTGAATTCTTCCGGCGTTTGGGCCGTGAGTGACAGCGCGTGAATACGATGTGGCATCAGGTCAGTCACCAGCGCATAAACCGCGCGGTGCCTGGCGACTGTGGAGAGTCCGGAAAAAGCGTTGGACACGATTTTCGCCGATAAGTGCCCGCCACCGTTGTTTCCGGCATGGCCGGCGTGTTTTGCCGAGTCATCGCTGACTTCGAGCAGTGAGGGCGCCAGCGGTGCCAGCCTCGCCTCCAGCAATTGAACGAGCGTGGTCATGCGTTGTCGGCCGGAGCGTCTTTCATGTACTTCGCGAGCAACGCGACATTGGCGATGGTGAACACAAAAAAGATGCCCATCGCCCACCAGACCTTGAAATTGACCCAGGCGTCGAGGCTGAAATTGGTGGCGACGTAGCCGTTCAGCGCGGCCATGAAGGCGAAGAACACGATCCAGGCCCAGGTGAGTTTGCCCCACAGCGCGTCCGGCGCCTGAATCTGCGCCTGCTGGAAGATCACCTTGATCCAGTCACGTTTGAGCACCAGTTTGCCGAACAGTAGGGTCAGGCCAAATGCGCCGTAGAGCGCCGAGGGCTTCCACTTGATGAAGGTTTCGTCGTGCAGCAGCAGGGTGGCGCCGCCGAAGATCACGATGATGGCCAGCGACAGCCACTGCATCGTGCTCACGCGTCTGGTCGAAAACCAGGCGTATGCAATGGCGACGATCGAGGCGACGATCGCCACGCCTGTTGCGAAGTAGATGTCTTTAAGTTTGTACGCGACGAAAAACAGGATGATCGGCGCGTATTCGAGAAGGAACTGCATGGGCACGCATTGTATGCAGCCCGGTGGCTGGCCCGAATCAATAAATATTGTTGACAATTAAATTGTGTGCAATATAATTTGCCGGTCACCTGAATCCGGCGCAATCCGTGCGTCGCACCGGCTGAACGAAATGCACCGACCACGACCATGAAGCCCGACGCCACTTATCTCGATCTCGATGCCCAGCTCTGCTTCGCGCTGTACTCGTCCTCGCTCGCGATGACCAAGGCGTACAAGCCCCTGCTGGCCGAGCTTGGCCTGACGTATCCGCAATACGTGGTGATGCTGGCGCTGTGGCAGTACGGCCCGCAGGGGGTGGGCGAGCTGGGCGCACGGCTGTACCTTGACTCCGGCACCCTGACGCCGCTGACCAAGCGGCTTGAGGCGCTGGGCCTGTTGCAGCGCCGGCGCAGCGCCGAAGACGAGCGCCATGTCGAACTCTCGCTCACGCCCGCCGGCAAGCGCCTGCGTACGCGCGCAGAGGCGATTCCGCCCTGCGTGATGCAGTTGAGCGGTTGCACGCTGCCACAGATCGAATCCCTGACCGGCCAGTTGCAGGACGTACGCAACCGTCTGCTTGCCAATTCTGCCAACGCTGCGGCTACCGCCGTGCCGTCCGGCGTCTTTTCATCTCACCCGTCCAACTCCTCCACTTAAAAAGGAAAAACCATGTCAGTCGAAAAAGTTCTCTACCGTGCCCAAGCCACTGCAACCGGCGGCCGCGAAGGCGTTGCCAAATCAAGCGACGGCATTCTTGATGTCAAACTGACCACGCCGAAAGAGCTCGGCGGCAATGGCCTGCCGGGCACCAATCCCGAGCAGCTGTTTGCCGCAGGCTACAGCGCCTGTTTCCTCGGTGCGCTCAAGTTCGTCGCGGGCAAGGCCAAGGTTGCGCTTCCGCCCGAGACAAACATCACCGGCGACGTCGGCATTGGCCCGATTCCGACCGGATTTGGCATTGAAGTCACGCTCACGATTGCCATTCCGGGCGTTGATCGCGCTTTAGCCCAGGAACTCGTCGACAAGGCCCACATCGTCTGCCCGTACTCCAACGCGACCCGCGGCAACATCGACGTCACGCTCAAGCTGGCGTAATCGCAGCGCATCGCGACCCGGTCCGCACTGGCGTCGTGGCTCGTCACGACGCCAGAAAACCCGTTTTTGGAGCTACAGCTTTTCGCTATAAGTACCATTCAATATGGGCCTACAGCGTATTTTGCCAATAATCGACTTTTAGCAATATTCTCGGCAAATCCCTTATTGAATGGTGCTTTCGTAAAGAAGCTATAACGCAAAAAAACGGGTTGATGACGCAGAAGTGCGTCGGCGGCGAACCCGGAACGCGACATGTCGAGACGCGTGTTGCCGCGCCCGCTCCCTCAGGCGGGCCAGTGCCGCTGCAGCCGCGACCAGTCGAAAGTCGGTCCCGGATCGATTTTGCGGCCAGCGGCGATTTCACTGTGCGCGGCGACTGCGGCCACCGGATAGGCCTGTTTTATTGCGTCGAGCAGGGCGTTGAGCGACGCATACTGCGCGTCGGTGAATGGCGCCTTGTCATCGCCTTCGATCTCGATGCCGATCGAAAAATCGTTGCAGACGCTGCGTCCGCGCCAGCAGGACACTCCGGCATGCCAGGCGCGATCATTGCATCCGACAAACTGCAGAACCGTGCCGTCGCGGCGCAGGAAAAAGTGCGCCGAGACGCGCAACCCCGCGAGTTCCGCCAGATCGGGATACAACGCGGCAGCCAGCCGGTTTTCGAAGAAATCAATGACGGCGTCACCGCTGAATTGACCGGCGGGCAGGCTGATGTGATGCAGCACCACGAGTTCAACAGGCGTCTCCGGCCGTGCGTCAAAGTTCGGACTGGCACGATGCGCGGCACCGTTCCACCAGCCGCCCGTCCAGGCGCTGCCGGTCGGGTCAAACGTCATCCGGTTCCATGCCCAGGCGCTCCAGGCGGTAGCGCATGGAACGGAAGGTAATGCCCAGCAGCTTGGCCGCCTGTGTGCGGTTGCCGCGCGTTTGCGCCAGCGCCAGTTCTAGCGTTTCGCGCTCGCTGCGGTCGAGGAAATCCTGCAACGGCGTGCGCCCGGCCAGCGTACCCACACCCGCCGGAGAACCGGAGGCGGCGGCTTGGGTGACCGGATTGTCGTCAACGGTCAGGCGCAGGTCGGACGCTTCAATGCGGGCCGGGTTCTCGGCCAGCGCGACGGCACGTTCGAGCACGTTTTCCAGCTCACGGACGTTGCCCGGAAAACTGTAGCGCGCGAGCGCCGTGGAGGCCGATGCCGAGAGTGCGGCCGACGCGTTGCCGGTGATGCGTGCGAGCGTTCGCGTCGCGATGACCGGAATGTCGGAGGCGATCTCGCGTAGCGCCGGCATCGACACCTGCAACACGTTCAGGCGGTAGAACAGATCCTGCCGGAACTGGCCCGATTGCACGAGCGCGGACAGGCTCTTGTGGGTTGCGCTGACGATGCGGACATCAATCGGGTCTTCCGCCGTGTTGCCCACCTTGCGCACCTTGCGCTCCTGAATCGCGCGCAGCAGTTTCACCTGCAATGCCAGCGGCAGATCGGCGACTTCGTCAAGGAAGAGGGTGCCGCCCGACGCCGCCTGGAAAAAACCATCGCGATCGGTGTCGGCGCCGGTGAACGCGCCTTTGCGATAACCGAAAAATTCGCTCTCCATGAGGTTTTCCGGGATCGCGCCGCAG
>CAYMSY010000094.1:0-9710 GCA_964393195.1 uncultured Alcaligenaceae bacterium
AAACAAACGCTGACCACGAAGAACATCGTGATCGCCTCAGGCGCGAGACCGTTTGTGCCGCCGATTCCGGGACTGGCTGACATTGACTATCTCACCAGCGACAACGTGTGGAATTTGCGCGAATTACCGAAGCGTCTCGTGGTGCTCGGTGGCGGGCCGATCGGTTCCGAGTTGACGCAATGTTTTGCGCGCTTTGGCGCGCAGGTGTGGCAGGTGGAAATGCTGCCACGCATCCTGATCCGCGAAGACCCGGAGGTTTCGGAGCTGGTTGCCAAATCGCTGCAGAAAGATGGCGTCGCAGTGCTGACCGGTCACAAGGCAAAACAGGTTGTCGTCGAGAACGGCGAGAAGATTCTCGTCTGCGAACACAACGGCACGGAAGTGCGGTTGCCGTTTGACCAGATCCTCGTGGCTGTAGGCCGTACGGCGAACGTGACGGGCTTCGGCTTGGAAGAGTTGGGCATCCCAACGCGCCCCAACAAGACGATTGAAACCAACGAATACCTGCAAACGCTGTATCCGAATATCTTCGCCTGCGGTGACGTTGCCGGGCCGTATCAGTTCACACACACCGCTTCGCATCAGGCCTGGTATGCAGCAGTAAACGCCCTCTTCGGTCGCTTCAAGAAGTTCAAGACCGACTATCGCGTCATTCCGTGGGCCACATTCACCGACCCCGAGGTTGCTCGTGTCGGCTTGTCCGAGTCAGAAGCGAAAGAGAAAAACATTCCACATGAAGTCACGGTGTACGGACTCGATGACCTCGACCGCGCGATTGCCGACAGCGAAGCGCATGGCTTCGTGAAGGTCATTACTGTGCCCGGCAAGGACACGATCCTCGGTGCGACCATCGTCGGTGATCACGCGGGCGACATCCTTGTCGAATATGTGGCTGCGATGAAGCACGGCTTCGGCATGAAAAAGATTCTCGGCACCATTCATACCTATCCCACGCTGGGTGAAGCGAACAAATACGCCGCAGGTGTGTGGAGGCGGAGCCATCAACCGAAGAAGCTGCTCGAATGGGTAGCAAAGTTTCATGCGTGGGAGCGGGGCTAAGTCCCACCCTACAAGAACGGAGATACAAATGAAATCGCTACTGAAGATTTTTGCCGCACTTTCCATTCTGGTCGCGGCCACCGCCTTCGCCCAATTCGACCAGTCGCACAAAGCGTTCGATGACCTGCTCAAAAAGCACGTCATCTACATCAGCAACGGCAATGCATCTCAGGTCTCGTACGCAGGCTTCGCGCGTGACCGCACAGCGCTCAAGGTGTATCTTGATTCGGTGTCCGCTGTGCCGGAAGCGACCTACAAGTCTTGGAACAAGAATCAGCAGCTCGCGTTTTTGATCAACGCCTACAACGCATTCACGGTCGAACTGATCCTCAGCAAGTACCCAAACCTGAAGTCGATACGTGATCTCGGCGGTACCTTCACCAAGCCGTGGTCGCTCAAGTTCTTCACGCTGTTCGGCAAGGAAACCAATCTCGACAACATTGAACACGACATGATCCGCGCGGAAGGCGTGTTCAATGATCCGCGCATTCACGTCGCGGTCGTCTGCGCGTCCATCGGCTGCCCGATGCTGCGTAACGAGGTGTTCAACGGTGACAGGATTGACGCGCAACTGGAAGATGGCATGACACGCTTCTTCTCGGATCGGTCACGTAATCGTTACAACACGGAAACGAAAAAGCTCGAAGTCACCAAGCTGCTTGACTGGTACAAAAAAGATTTCACGAAAGGTTACAAAGGCTTTTCGTCAGTCGAAGCTACACTCGCGAAATACGCCGACAGACTGGCTGATGATCCCACTGCGCGCGCAGAAATCAGGGCAGGAAAAGTGGCAATCACCCATCTCGACTACGACTGGAATCTCAACGACAAGAAGTAGCATTCGCGTACTGCGGGAGCAGTCTCACCCGCGATTGAATCCCCCAGCGACGCTCTCCTATCGATGCATCAATTCGCGGGCAAGCCCGCTTCCACAAAAACAATTGCGCCCCATCATCCTTGTTCTATTCGCGCAGGAGTACGACGAGCTCGGTCTTGCTCCACTGGTCGAAAAATATGCGGACTACGAATTCGTACGTGAAGGTTTTGATCTTTTCACGTTCCCGGAAAACGCTCGCCTGCTGTGGTTCAACGTTGAGCGTTTCGTTGCCCGCCTGATCCGCAAGTACCGTGACCACGACATCGCGGCGGTCGTCTCGACACACGAACAGTTTGGAGCGCTTGCAGCGAGTCTGCTTGCCAGCAAGCTCGGACTTCCGGGCACACCGGTCAAGGCGTTGCTGACAGCGCAACACAAATACCTCGCGCGACAAATTCATCGCGAAGCGCTACCCGACAATGTGCCACCATTCTGCGGCTTCCGCTATGACGCGGATGTGACGAAAGCGATCACGATTGACTATCCGATCTTCGTGAAGCCGGTGAAAGCTGCGTTTTCCGTGCTGGCGAAGCGTTGCCAGGATGAAACTGCGCTACGCGAACACCTGAAATTCCGTTTGTGGGAAAAGATCATCATCAAGCGGCTGACCTGGCCGTTTCGTCGTGTCTCCATCCAATATCTTGATTGCGAGATTGATGCTGACTGCTTCATCGCAGAAGGCTGCGTTGACGGCGCGTTGCAGGTGTGTGTGGACGGCTACGCGCACGATGGCAAGGTGAACATTCTGGGCACTGTGGATTCGGTGATGTACCCAGGGACCAGCGCTTTCATGCGCTTCGAGTATCCGTCGCAACTAAGTCCCGCTCACGTCAGCAAGCTCGAATCGGTGGCGAGGCGTGCCGTGGAAGCGATTGGCTTCACACATGGACTGTTCAATGTCGAGCTCTTTTTCGAGCCAGCGACCGAACGCATCACCATCATCGAGATCAATCCGCGCATGGCCGGGCAATTCTCTGATTTGTATGAACGCGTCGACGGCAAGAGCCTGTGGTCGTTGGAGCTTGACCTGGCGCTCGGAAAGACGCCCGATTTTCCCCGTCGTCAGGGTGCGTTCGGGTCGGCGGCAAGCTTTGTGTTCCGCGAATTCGGCGACGCCGTCAAGCAGGCGCCAGGGACCGGACAGCAGGCCTGGTTGACCGAAACCTATCCCGACGCCCGACTGTTTCTTGATCTCAAGCACGGCACCTCGCGCGTACGCGAGACCAAATGGCTCGGCAATTATCGTTACGCGCTCGTGCACATGGGCGGCACCGACCACGACGACATGATGGCGCGATTTGCCAACGTGTGCGAGCATTTGGACTTTGACGGAAAGGGATTACAGGAAGCACCGTCCCGATGGCAAATTCTGCGACGTTCGTTCTAGCGGTTGGCGCGCTCGTTGCGTCATCCGCGCTGCTGGCAACCGACGGCGTATCGCCTACGGCGGCCTCAATTCCGCTGTTTTCCACGCGCACGGTGGGCAGCACGCTCGGCGATTGGGCGTGGCAACCCGTGCGTGGCGCGAAACACGCGACGCAGTATGCGCTGGTACGTGATGAGGAAAGCGGCAAGACCGTGCTTGAAGGCGTCGCCGACAGCGCCGCAGGTGCGCTGATCTATCGCTTCGATGCGAACGCGCGCGCCACGCCGGTGTTGAAGTTTGGCTGGAAGATCGGCAATCTGATCGCCAGCAGCGATCCCAAAACCAAGGCAGGTGACGACTACTCGGCGCGGATTTACGTGACCTTCGCCTACGACCCGGAACGCGCGACCGTGCGCGAAAAGGCCGAAAACAGCGTTGCCCACATGCTGTACGGCGAAACACCGCCGCACGCCGCGCTCGCCTACGTGTTCACGCACAAACTGCCGCCCGGCACGATCGTGGCGAGTCCCTACACCCAACGTGTGAAGAAACTGGTGGTCGACGCCGACCCAACGTCGGTCGGCAAGTGGAAACAGTTTGAGCGCGACGTCTACGAGGACTATCGCAAGGCGTTCAACGAGGAACCGACGCGCATTTCCGGCATCGCCGTGATGGTCGACACCGACAACACCGGGGAACGTGCGAGGTCACGATTCAGCGACGTCACGCTGTCCGCACGTTGACCAGCTTTTCACCAAAACGCTTGCTGCACCGGGCATAGCGTGCATTTTCGCTAAAAGTCAACTTTCAGCCAAATTCGCTGCCATGCCCTTTATAGAAAGGCATTCAGCGAAAAGCTGATGACCTCAGGATGCCTGCATCAGCGCTGAAAGCGGGCTCGGCGCCTTGTGTTTTACGGAGTTCAACTGCGCGACGGTCGCCGCAGCCGCGTCCATCTCGGCAATCGTGCCCTCGTCAATGGGAACCGCCGCCGCACGCGCCTTGCGTGACTTGCGCTCCGGATCACCGGGCATCATGATTTCATCAAACCCTTCGGCGAGCTTTGCCGATTTCACCCAGTCGACGAAATCGCGCGTGGCGACTTCGAATGAGCTTTGCGTGCCGAAGCGCGCCGGGTCGAACACGATGGTCAGCATGTTGTTCCAGACGCCTGCTTTCGGCTGATTCGCCGGAATCGTCACCGAGCCGCCGGTCAGCGCGGCGCCGAGCAATTCGCACACCATCGCCAGCGCATACCCCTTGTGCGCCGCCATCGTCGTCAGCGCGCCAATGCGGCCGTTCACCGGCTCGAACAGCACGCCGGGGTTAGTCGTCGGGAAACCTTCATGATCGATGAGCGCGCCTTCCGGTGTGTGCTTCTGCGCGTTGTACGCCACGCGCACCTTACCCTGCGCGATCGCGCTCGTCGCGAAATCAAGCACGATGGGGCCACCATCGGCATCCGGTCGCGGAATCCCCACAGTGAACGGATTGGTCACAAATCGCGCCTCGGCACCGCCGTACGGTGCGACCCAATGCTGGCTCACGGCATTGGTGAAATGAACGGAGATGAGCCCTTCAGCAATCGCCTGCTCGGCCCAATGCCCCACGCGCCCAAGGTGATGCGAATTGCGCAGCCCCATCACGCAGACACCGGTTTCCTTCGCGCGCTTGATCGCAATCTCCATCGCCTGATGCGTCACGCTCTGCCCGATGCCGCGATGGGCGTCGATCAGCATCAGGCCACCGGTATCGGTCACCACTTCAACAGTTCGGTTGAGCACCAGTTCGCCGGCCGGAATCGCCTTCACGTAGCGCGGCACCATGCCCACGCCGTGCGAATCATGGCCGCTCAGGTTCGAAAGCACGAGGTGATCGGCAGTGAGCTTCGCCTCGGTCGCGTTCGATCCGGCGGCAAGAAAAAGATCGGCCACCCAGCGGTGGAGGACATCGGGGTGGATTGTTCGATCAGCCATGCGCCGAAGTGTAAACGGGGCCTGCAGGCCCCGTTGTCATCGTATCGACAGACTGGAACAGCGCGCTACTTCGAGGTCGCGGTTGCTGGCGCTTTCACGCGTGCAGCATCGCGATTGAGTCCGCTCAGGATCGCCTTGAACGACGCCGTGACAATGTTGCTGTCCATGCCGACGCCGTGCAGCGAAGGACCATCGCCGACACGCATTTCGATATAGGTGATGGCCGTGGCATTGGCGCCCTGCCCGATCGCATGCTCGTGATAGTCCATGACCTTTACCGGCGCGTGCAGTTCGCTGGCGATGGCCGCGACAAACGCATCAATCGGCCCGTTGCCCAGGCCCTTTGCCTTGTGCGTATCGCCGTCGATGACAACTTCCGCCTGCACCTCGACCGCTTCCGGTTTCGACGAATCCTCGGCCAGTTTGTGCGCGACATACTTGTACGGTGCGCCCTTGCTGACATATTCCGCGTCAAAGATGTTCCAGATGTCGTCAGCCGTCATTTCCTTGCCGGTCGTGTCCATCACCTGCTGCACGACCTGCGAGAACTCGATCTGCATGCGACGCGGCAGATCTACGCCGTATTCGCTTTGCAGAAGGTAGCTGATACCGCCCTTGCCCGACTGCGAGTTGACCCGGATGACCGCCTCGTAGCTGCGGCCCACATCCATCGGATCGATCGGCAAATACGGCATGTCCCAGAATTGTGTCTTGTTGGCATCGCGCGCGGCGAACGCCTTCTTGATCGCGTCCTGATGCGAGCCCGAGAAACTCGTGTACACGAGGTCACCCGCATACGGGTGACGCGGATGCACAGGAATCTGATTGCAATATTCAACGGTCTTCTTGATTTCATCGATGTCGCTGAAATCAAGGTTCGGATGCACGCCCTGCGAGTACATGTTGAGCGCAAGGTTCACGATGTCCACGTTACCCGTGCGTTCGCCGTTGCCGAACAGACAGCCTTCGACGCGATCAGCGCCTGCCATCATCGCGAGCTCAGCGGCGGCGGTGCCGGTACCGCGGTCGTTGTGCGGATGTACCGACATCACAATGCAGTCGCGCTTCGCGACGTTGCGATGCATCCATTCGATCTGGTCGGCAAAGCAGTTCGGCGTCGCATTTTCGACCGTGGTCGGCAGATTGATGATGACCTTGTTCTGAGGTGTCGCACCATAAACATCGATGACGGTATCGACGACACGCTTCGAGAATTCAAGCTCGGTGTTCGAGAACATTTCCGGCGAGAATTCGAAACGCCATTCGGTTTCCGGGTACTTCTTCATGAGCTCGCGCACCTGACGCACATGCGGGATCGTAAGATCGTTGACGATCTGGTCCTGCGTAAGACCAAACACGACGTTGCGCATGACAGGCGCAACCGCGTGATAGAGGTGAAAAATCGCGCGTTTCGCCCCTTTTAGCGCTTCGAACGTGCGCTCGATGAACTCGCCGCGAGATGGCGCCAGCACCTGAATCCAGACATCGTCCGGAATCTGCTTGTCTTCGATCAGGTGACGCACAAAGTCGAAATCAGTCTGTGACGCAGACGGAAAGCCGACTTCGATTTCCTTGATGCCGACACGCACGTTCAGCGCAAACATTTTCTTCTTGCGCTCAACGTCCATCGGCTCAATCAGCGCCTGATTGCCGTCGCGCAAGTCGGTGGCGAGCCACACCGGCGGTTTGGTGATGGTCTGGTTTGGCCACGTGCGATCCGGCAACGGGATCGGCTTGAACGCGGCGTATTTCTGGCTGGGTTGTTTCAACATGGGCATGATGAAGTCTCTCGGTAGCTGAAAGGGAATGCGGAATGACGCCGCATCACCCGGTTTTCAGGGTTCGGACGTGGCGCAACGGAGGGGGAGTGGGGAAATTTATTTGCGCTGGGAGCGCAGCAGTGCCAGCAGAACGATTCCACGCGACAGCAGCAGGCCGGGCATTACGCCGGACTGGGTCGAAAGTGTGGAGACGCTGGATTGCATATTCATAACTATAACGCCGATTGCACCCGTGTGCAAATCAGCGTCAGTGTCCAGTATCAGCCGGGACGGGAGGTTTGCCCCGTACGGCCTGCCACAGCCAGACGGCGTAGCCGGAGGCAAGATAGGCCACAAATACGCCAAACAACACGATGGCTGGCTCGGCGACGGCTACGCCAATCAGGCATGCGAGGATTGCGAGCGCCGTGAACGAGACCGCGCGTCGCCCCATCGACTTGAAGCTGTAGAACTTGGCCGTTGTCACCATTGACACACCTGCCACCAGTGTGACGGCAAACGCCCACCATGCGACATCCTTGCCATCGATATTGTGATCGTCCATCAACCACACAAAACCGGCGACGATCGCGGCAGCGGCCGGGCTCGGCAACCCGTTGAAGAACCGTTTGTCGATAGTCCCGATCTGCACGTTGAATCGCGCCAGGCGAAGGGCGGCACAAGCAGCATAGACAAACGCCACCGCAAAGGCCAGACGCGGTGACGGCAGCTCACGCAGCGACCATTCGTAAACAATCAGCGCCGGCGCCGCGCCGAACGCCACCATGTCAGCGAGGCTGTCGAGCTCGGCACCGAACGCGGTTTGCGTCTTGGTCATGCGGGCAACGCGGCCGTCGAGACTATCCATCACCATCGCGGCGAAGATCGACACGGCGGCATAGTCAAAGCGCAGGTTCATCGCCTGCAAAATGCCATAGAGGCCGCCGAACAGACAGCCCAGCGTAAACAGGCTGGGCAGCGCGAACATGCCGCGTCGCCGGATCTTGTTCTTCAGTTCGGCGCGGCGTTCGCGCAAACTGGGGCGCTCAATCAGGCTGTCGCGTTCGGGCTCAGGCAAGTTCATATCCAAAGTTTAGCCGGTAAACCGGCTGTCACCGCAGACTGCGCTCAGAACCAGCGACTGCGTGCGGCCAGCGTGAGCGGTGTCAGCATTTCACCCTCTTTTTCACGCTTGGCCACCAGTGTTTCTTTCGCCTTGCGCAGCATCTGCTGCAATTCAGGTCCCCGCTTGAGTGCGACGGTGACCGCGAGCGCGTCCACCAGCGCAAGCTGCGCCAGCCGACCCACCATCGGCGAGTAGACGTCCGGGTCTTCATCGACGTCAACTGCGAGCGAAATATCTGCGAGCTTCGCGAGTTGCGACGCGCGCTCGGTAATGGCGATCACGGTAGCGCCTGCCTGTTGCGCGAGTTCGCAGGTCTGGATCATGTCACGCGTGCGTCCGGTGCGCGAAATCGCCACCACAACATCTTCGGTTGTCAGAAGTGCTGCCGACTGCACCTGCCAGTGCGGATCGTTGTAAGCGACCGTGTGCATGCCAAGCAGGAAAAATTTGTGCTGCGCGTCCATCGCGACGACGCCGGAGTTGCCGACGCCGTAGAACTCCACCTTGCGCGCGTGTGAAATCGCTTCTGCCGCGCGCTCCAGTACTTTCGGATCGACCTGATTGCGCATCGCGATCAGCGTGGCGATCGAACGGTCAAAGACTTTCGCTATCACATCGGCGCTCGAGTCCTGCGCGGACACGTCCGTATGCACATAGGGTACGCCCGTAGCGAGGCTTTTTGCCAACGCCACCTTGAACGCCTTGTAACCGGTGAAACCCAGAGCCTGACAAAAACGCGCAATGGTGGGGTCGGTCACGCCCACGGCCTCGGCCAGTTCGGCGATGGCCATGTGCGCGACACGATTCGGTTGCCCAAGCACATAGCTCGCCACGCGCTGCTCGCTCGGTCGCAACGACAACCGCACTGCTGTAATGCGTGATACCAGCGCATCGGGCGAACCCGCGAGATTGCCATCGGTGGCTGCGTCCGTTGCCAGATCGGCTACTGCATTCATGTCGTCCTCCTTGATTTGCGAACAGGCGCCGGGCCTATACGCTTTGTTCTTCGTGCCATGCCGTGCCCGCGAGCGCGGTCAGACGACTCGATGCCGGCGGCCCCCAACTCCCCGCGGCATAGCCGATTGGCGGCGTACGTTCGCTGGCCCAGTAATCGAGCACCGGCTGACACCAGCGCCACGCCGCGTCCGCTTCATCGCGCCGCATGAACAGTGTGGCGTTGCCGCGCAGCACATCGAGCAGCAGGCGCTCGTACGCGTCCTGCCGCCGTTCACGGAAAAATTCCTGAAAATCAAGATCTAGAAAGACCTCTCGCAAACGCATGCCGTCACCGGGTGCCTTTGCCATCGTATAGAGCCGTACACTCTCTTCCGGTTGCAGCGTAATGACGAGGCGGTTCGGCGCCAGCGGCGTCTCGAAAATCGAATGTGGCGGTGGCTTGAAATTGATCACCACTTCAGCGCGACGCTCGGCCATGCGCTTGCCGGTGCGCAGGTAAAACGGCACGCCGGCCCAGCGCCAGTTCGACACTTCGGCGCGTAGCGCGACGTAGGTTTCGGTGGGCGAATTGACCGCAACGCCCTGTTCG
>CAYMSY010000095.1:0-9702 GCA_964393195.1 uncultured Alcaligenaceae bacterium
CACTTTTGAGCCGCTAAGCCGCATTCAGACGAGATTTCAACGAAAAGCTGTTGCGCGTTGACGGTTGAAAACCGTGCGAATCGAGGGACGCGCTAGCGCCCCTTGGCCAGCGCCGCCCGCGCCATCGCGTCCACTTTGCCCGGCGCGATCAGTTTTAGCCAGCGCCCAAGCTTGCCTTTGGCGCTCATCACTTCCTCGCGCTTGCGGGATCGCATGGCCGACACAATCAGTCCGGCGCATTCTTCAACGCTCATCGCCTTTTCTTCGCTTAAGCCAGAAGTCCCCGCTTTTTCACCGCTCGCGTTCCAGCCATTACGACGGATCTCGGTGGCGACCACGCCGGGGTAGACGATGGTCACGTCCACGCCTTCCGGTTGCAGCTCAACGCGCAGCGCTTCAAAAAATCCGGTCTGCGCAAACTTGGTCGCGCAATAGGTAGTGCGCCCCGGCACGCCAACCAGTCCGGCGAGGCTCGCCACCGCAACCACCAGCCCCTTGCTCGCCTTCAAATGCGGCAGCGCAGCGTGCGTCGGCCACACGCTGCCCATCAGGTTGATGCGCATCAGGTTTTCGTAGACAGCGGTATCGCTGATTTCGTCGAAATTTGCGTGCATTGACACGCCCGCGTTGTTCACGAGCACATCGATTTGTCCGAATTTCTCCAGCGTCGTGGCGATCAGGTTCCGGCAATCAGCCTCAACCGAAACGTCGGTCGGCACAATCAGCGTTGCTGCGCCGAGCGCCTCGCACTGAGCCGCAACCGCCTGCAACGCGTCGTGTCGCCGCGCAGCAAGCACTAGCTTCGGCTTGTCGCGCGCCAGCTGCCGAGCGAGCTCGGCGCCGATTCCGTCCGATGCACCGGTGATGATGATGACCTTGTTGGCAAACGTCACAGAGCGACTCCCGGGTTGAAACCGGTCATGATTATTGCGCGCCGCCATCATGTTGCAGTGCGGCGAAATGTCGCGAGACATGCAGTCGACGCTCAACGCCACGCGGGCAACGTTCCGCGGACGGCAACGCGCCAGATTTCTCTTGCAATTCAGATAGAAATTGATAACGTTGAAAAATTGGACTGCAGCATGCAAAGTGCGCGGTCCTTATTGTTTTTTGCAGAAATTTCCGGGGGTTACATGTACCGTCAATTTGTTCGGGTCAGCGCGCTTGCCGCCGCGCTGCCTGCCTTGTTTGCGCTATTCGCGTCATCGGCACATGCCGTCGCCGCGCACCAGGCGGAGGGTTCCAAGGCGAGCACCATCAGGATGCTGGATGCGCGTGTCAACGCCAAGGATGCGTGGTTGCGATCACTCAGCGCCCGACCACAGGCGGCCGCCAATGCGCAGACGGCAGCGCTTCGCGCCCGGTCCAATGCCGCGACAGCTGAAATACTGGTCAAGGCGAACCCTGGTCTGAACGTGAAGATGTCGTCATTGACCGGTGGTGCGACCGTCGTGTCAAGCACAACCGGCGCACTGACGGCGTCCGCCCCCGGCAAGAGCAGCGAGGCGATCGCCCGTGACTACTTGCGCAGCTCCGCAGGTGCCGCGCTCGGATTCTCGGCGGAAGACGTGAATGATCTCTTCGTGCTCGGCGACAGCTCCGGCGGCCAAAGTGGCCTGCGCATGCTGCGCATGGAGCAGCGGATCGACGGAATCCCCGTTTTCCAGAGTGAAACGCGCTTCCTGATTGAACCGAACGGCAAGCTGCACAAGTTCGTCGGCGAGATGGTGCCCGGCGCGCGCGCATTGGCCGCAGCCAGCGTGGCGCCGATCGCCAAAATCAGCGCGGCTGAAGCTGCGTCGCGTCTGCTGGCCAGCCTCGGCAAGTCGACGCCGTCCTCCGCATTTACGCAAACGGCAAACGTGGACGGTCGAATTGAGCTCGTCTCATCCGATGATTTCGTGGCCGGGCCGATGACGGTCCGTGAAGTGCTGTTCCCGCTGGCGCCCGGGGTTCTGGTTCCGGCGTGGTCCATGGTTGCGTTTACCGACGGTGAAAGCGACTGGTACAGCGTGGTTGACGCGCAAACCGGCGACGTCCTGTGGCGAAAGAACATTCGTGATTACGCATCGACACATGAGGCACGCTTCCGCGTTTATGTACAGGCCGATGGCAAAACGCCAGCCGACAGCCCGGCGCCGAAGTCTCCGACCACAGCGGTACCCGGTGCGGGGACCCAGTTCCCGGAAATCCTGCCCACCATCGTCAACATGTCGGCCGTGCAGGACCTCGTTGCCAGCCCCAATGGCTGGATCAACGATTGCCCCGGCGGCGTATGTACTGCCAATGAAACGCAGACGCTCGGCAATAACGTGCTGGCGTGCCTTGACCGTACGGTTGGCGGTGTCGCCACCAACGTCTGCGACACCGATGCCGGCAGTGTGCTGGACGGCAACGGTCGTCCTACCGGTAACCCCGATGGCAATGGCCGTAACCGGGATTTCCTTGGAACGGCACCACGGGATTTTCAGACCGGATACTTGCCCGCTCCGCAGGGCGGCGATCCGGAAGCCGGGCAGACTGCAACCGGGGCGGGCAACAACGGCACGCTTCCGATCGACAGCTTCCGTCGTGGTGTTGTCACCCAGCTCTTCTACCTGACCAACTGGTACCACGATCAGGTGTATCAGCTTGGTTTTGACGAAGCCGCCGGCAATTTCCAGGCAACCAACTTCTCCGGTATGGGGCTCGGCAATGACCGCGTGCTGGCGGATGCGCAGGACGGTGCCGGCACCAATAACGCCAACTTCTCGACACCACCGGATGGGACGTCCGGACGCATGCAGATGTATCGCTTCACCGGCCCAACTATCGATCGCGACGGCAGCCTTGATTCGGAAATCGTGCTTCACGAGCTGACGCACGGTCTGTCCAACCGCCTGGTGGGTAACGCTGCCGGCCTCAACTGGGACCCGGCACGCGGCATGGGCGAAGGCTGGAGTGACTTTTATGCACTGTCACTGCTGAACAACACCAACGCAGACGATCCCAACGCATCGTACGCATCGGGCGGATATGCGACATACAAGTTGGCGGCCGGCTATCTGGACAACTATGTCTATGGCATTCGCCGATTCCCGTATTCGACGAATATCGCCGTTAACCCGATGACCTGGGCCGATATCGACGATGTCACCAATGATTTGAGTGGCGGCATTGCCCCGACCCCCATCACGTTCAATCTCAACGGTGGCATGGAAGTGCATAACTCCGGTGAAATCTGGACCAATACGCTGTGGGGTGTTCGCGCCAAGATCATCGCTGATCCCGCAGGCGCCAACGGCAACGTTCCGACGGGCAACCTGACGACGCTGCGACTCGTCACCAACGCGCTCAAGATGACGCCGATCAACCCGAGCTTTGTCGATGCGCGTACCGCTCTGTTCGACGCTGATTGCGCGGCGAACTCATGCGCCAACGAGACGTCGATCTGGAGCGCCTTCTCCTACCGCGGCTTCGGGTATGGCGCCGACAGTCCCTACGACACGCTGGGCCGTTATGTATCGAGCCACACCGGGTTCCATGAATCGTTCCTGATGCCGCACCTTGATGTTGTAAACGCCATTACGGATGTCGCGATTCTTGACGCCGCCAGCAACAACAACGGCGCGATTGACCCGGGCGAATCGTTCTTCATGACGGTGAAATTGTTCAATCCGTGGCGCGGCGCGTCCAAGGCCGCGACCGGCATCACCGCTACGCTGACGACGGCAACTCCCGGCGTCACGATCTACACCAATACCGCAAGCTACGGCAACATTGCTCCGCAGGGATCGGTTGTTGGCGGCCAGTTCAAGCTTGGCGTCAGCTCGTCCATCGCCGCAGGCACGGCGATTGACTTCACGCTGACGACGACGTCCAGTCTCGGCACGACGACCACGACGTTCCGTGTTCGCGTGGGAACGCGTTCGGGCACTGATCCGGCAGTTACCTATACGTCCGTGATCGCGCCGCCACTCACCATCGTCAGCAACCGTCCGCGCGGCGTCTTTAACAATCTGGTAGTCGCAGACGATTTCGAGATCGCAGACGTCAATTTCCGCATCGACAACATCGCGCATCCGGCGGTCGGTGATCTCACCGCGATGTTGCGTTCCCCGGCGGGCATCGGCACCGATCTCGTGACGCTGATCGACGGCCTGAATGATTTCGGCGGCACCAGCATTGTCAACATGGTGATTGATGATGATCTGGCCATGACAACGGCTAACGACATGGTGCAAGCGACGGCTGCGAATGCGCCGTACACCAAGTCATGGCTGCCGGTCTACAACGCGCCGTGGGCAGCGCTGGTCAATCCTGCGGTTCCCGCCGATCCGGTTCTTAACCTGTCGCGCTACGACGGTACGAGCACCAAAGGAACCTGGAGCGCCCTCGTTTCTGACGTGTTCTCCGCTGCTTCCGGAGGCGCCGACGGCAACGGGACGTTCAGCGGCTGGTCCCTGATCGTGACACCGGTGCACTTCAATGTTGCGCCGTTCGCCGCGACCGCAGCGCTGGCTGCAACCAAGACTGTGAGCGGCACTTTCCGCGTGGGACAGACCGTCACCTATACCGTTACGCTGACCAACAGTGGCACCGGCAATCAGGCGGACAATCCAGGCAATGAATTCACCGATGTGCTTCCGGCAAGCCTCACGCTGGTAAGCGCAACTGCGACCAGCGGTACGGCTACCACGGCCGGAAATACGGTGAACTGGAATGGTTCGCTGGCCCCGCTTGGCGGCAGCGTGACGATCACCATCACGGCCACGATCAATGCGGGCACCGGCGGCACCACCATCAGCAATCAGGGCACGGTGTCCTTTGATGCAGATGGCAATGGCACCAACGAGTCCACGGCGTTGACGGATGATCCGGCAGTCGCTGGCGCGACCAACCCGACATCATTCGTTGTCCAGTCGGCAGCGGTGTCGGCGACCAAGACCGTTGCAGCAGCATCGTTTGCACCCGGTGCGACGGTCACTTACACGGTTGTTCTGTCGAACGCCGGCAATGCCGCCACGCTTGACAATGCGGGCAACGAATTCACCGACGTGTTGCCTGCCGGCCTGACTCTGGTAAGTGCGTCCGCGACGGCAGGTACAGCCGTGGCGACCATTGGCACCAATACGGTCACCTGGAACGGAAGCATTGGCGCCGCATCGACCGTAACGATCACAATTACCGCGACAATCAATGCTGGCACATCGGGGACGACAATCACCAATCAGGGCAGCGTCTCATATGACGCCGACCTGAACGGCAGCAACGAGTCGACCGCGCTCACTGATGATCCGACGGTGGCGGGCGCAGCAGACCCAACCAGCTTTGTTGTACGCAGCGCGCTGGTCACCGCGACAAAAGCGGTCAGCGCAGGGCCTTACACGCCGGGCGGAGCGGTGACCTACACCATCGTACTGTCCAATACCGGCAACGCCGCTACCACTGACAATCCGGGCGATGAATTGACGGACGTGCTGCCGTTCGGCCTGAACCTTGTCAGTGCTTCCGCCACCTCCGGCGTCGTTGTCGCCACCGTGCCCACGCGCACCGTAACCTGGAACGGGGGCATCGCTGCGGGAGGGTCGGTGACGATCACGATTCGCGCGAACATTGATGTCGGAGCGGCAGGACTTCGTCTAAGCAATCAGGCGTCGTTCGCTTACGATGCAGATCTGAACGGAAGCAATGAGGCGACGGGCCTGACGGATGACCCGACGGTCGCAGGAGCGAACAACGCAACCGTGTTTGTCGCCGGACAACTGCCGCCGGTGCCTGCAGCGTCAATCAGCTTGCTGTTGACCATTGCGCTGGCATTGATGGTGCTCGGCTCCATCCGGCTGTCAAAGCATCGCCAGCGATGATATGAGAGGGTGGCGAAGACCACCACAATAAAAAACGGGGCGAAAGCCCCGTTTTTTATTCCTGCCTGCGGAAGAGGCGGCGCTCCGCGCGGCTATGACGCGCGAACCGCCATCGCGTAGAGCTGGTCCTTCAGGTGCAGGCGCTGCTTCTTGAGCTCTTCCAGTGCGTCGTCACCCATCGGGGCAACGCCGGTTTCGTCCTTGGTAATTTGCAGATCAACTGCGTCGTGCTGCTGCAGGAGCTTTGCGAAGTGCGCGTCTGATTCCTTGAGGCGATGCACGGCACCGGCCAGTTCTGGGAATTCGCGATTGAGGGCGTGTGGAAGAAGTTCAGCGTTCATCGGGGCTTTCTGGGCTAAGTTGTAGGTACCCATGGTAACAACTTGTTCGCCTGCGTTGTTTGCTGCCGTAGCGTGAGTTTGACGGCGCTCAAACAAGCGTCAGTCGAAGGGGCAATGAATCTGCGGCCGCTCACTGAGCCCGATGCAATTGAACCTCCTCTTTTTGTCATGCGAACACGAATTATGACGATGACCTATTTGATGTAAGCGTTCATTGAAACGAACCGTCTTACTGTCTGAATTTAGTCCATGTGTCGCGACAAAATTTCGCAAATTAGAAAAATTAGTATGCACATGATTCGCAATTTGTGCTGAAATCAGCGCGCATAACAAAAACAAGTGCAATAGCCGGAATTGTTTCAGGACGAACTGTAAGGAGGGGAGTCATGTTGAGTACCTTTGCACGGCACATTGCTGCGGGCATTTCCGCAGTTATCGCTGTCGCGAGCACGCACGCGCAGTCACCCGGAGTAACGGCGGACACGCTTGTTCTAGGAAGAATCCTGCCGTTGACGGGTGTGCTGGCCGGAGAATCGAAGATCTACGCCGAGGGTATGGACGTATTGTTCGACCGTATCAACAAGGCCGGCGGCATTAACGGTCGCAAGATCGTGGTCAAAAATTATGATGATGCCTATGCTGCCGACAAAGCTGCCATCGCAGCTAAAACCGCACTTGAGCAGGATCAGGTCTTGTTCCTGCTTGGAGGACTCGGTACGGCCAACGGACTCACTATCGCAGCGCTTGCCGAACAGAACAAGACCGTACTGATCGGTACCACCACCGGCGCGGTTGCCTTTCGCGAGCCAGCGCGACGCTATGTGTTTCCGGTGTGGCCGAGCAATAGTGATGAAGTTAATCGTATGGTGGCGATTGGGTCCAAGATCGGCTGGGAGACCTATGCCGCCGTTTTTCAGGACGACGCGTTTGGCAAGGACGCGCTAACTGGTCTGCAAGTTGGCGCCGCACGCGAGCGCGCCGCCGTGATTGCAACCATTCCCGTCGATCGCGCAGCGCCCGATCTGGCCGCTGCCGTCGCTGCGGCCGTCAAATCCAGGGCCAGCGTTGTGATGGTGTTTCTGCCGCCTGGTCCGGCGATGAAATTCATCAAGGCGTTGAAGGAATCAGGCTACACCGGTGCCGTCGCTACGCTCTCGATCAACGGCATTCCGGCGGTAATCAAGGGTATCGGCGAAAGGAGTCGCGGGCTGGCGTTGCCGCGCGTCCTGCCGCGACCGAATGATTCGACCAATCCGCTTGCCGCAGAATTCATGAAAGTCATGAAAGAGGCCGGCAAAACCGACCCGCAGCCGGGACACTTCTCTGCTTATGTTGTTGCCAAGGTTGCCGTGGAAGCATTGAGGCGTGCCGGCAAGAATGTGAACCGTGAAAGCATGGTTGGCGCACTTGAAAGTTTTGGCGAACTGGACATCGGTGCTTACACCATCGCGTATGGCGCCAACAAGTTGCGACAGGGCGTCAGCCCCAGCCGCATTGAGTTGCAGGTTGTGGGCAAGGGCGGTGGATTCGTCTACTAGAGCCGCAGGTGTTGGGGCCACGTCAGCGCGGTCGCAGGTACCGCGCATCATCAAACGTTCTGACCCATTGCGGCCGGTACACCACACCAATCGTAATCAGCATGCCGGTCAGCATCGCTTCGCCAAAGCCAAGCTGCAACAGGTAAGGTGCGTAATGGCCGAGCGCATGACCGAGCGGCAAACCGGTGGCGGCCACTTGAAGCAACAGCGCGGCAACGCCGGCAACGACCAGCGACAGCGCTGTTCCGAAGAACGCCACGACAAAAATGTAGACAAAGAAATTGGCGGGCAGACGGCGCTCCGCAGCGTGCAGCACCAGCGAAGTTGTGCCGATGGCGACCGCGCAGGGCGCGAGCCACACGGCTGCCAGATTCTGCCAATGACCATCGTGAATGCCGCAATGGACCGCCACCACAACCGATGCGCTCACCAGTGCAAGGCGAGCACCCAGAGCCAACGTCATGCCGGCCATGGCGAGCAGATGGAAGGTAAAGCTCCCGGACACTGTCGCCTGAAGGCTCCACAACACGATTGCAACCACAATAGCGCCGTGCCAGACCCGTGTATTCGGGCTCTCGCTCAGGCTGTGCCAGGGCGCGGCCAGCACCGCCCACAGAAACAACGGCAAGGCGAGCAGCCACGTCGCCACCAGCCAGGGCGTTGCCAGTTCAAGCGCGATCGCATCCATCCATAAAGTGTAGCGACGCGCGACACGTCATCGTTGACCTGAGTCACGGGCACAACGTGCAGTTGCTGTTTGTCACGCCAGTCAAATTCCGGCCGCGCGAAATAGCGAGGCGATCCGGACTTTTCCGACGCTTGCGCACGCTGAAACTGTTGGCAATCGCGCCGAGATGTCGCATCATCCCGTTGCGGCGGACATCGCAGCTCAACGAAAGGAAACATCGTGGCAGGCTATTACAAGCTCAAACCCGCATCGGGCAGCAAGTTCATGTTCAACCTTCACGCTGGTAATCATCAGGTCATCCTCACCAGCGAAACCTATAACGACAGGGCCGGTGCAATGAACGGCATCAAATCCTGCCAGACCAACTCGCAGAAAGACGCAATGTTCGAGCGCAAAACTGCGAAGGACGGCAGCCCGTTTTTTGTACTCAAGGCCGGCAACGCTCAAACCATCGGCAAGAGCGAGATGTATTCGAGCAATTCGTCGATGGAAAACGGGGTCACCTCGGTCAAGGCAAATGGCGCGTCAAAGACGGTGAAGGAGGCCTAGCGGTCGCAGTTTTGTCACGGTGTAGCCGGGAGACGAGGCGTCGGCTCTGGCTACACCGTTGGCGTGTGCTGACTGTGCCGTGGCACCGATCAGGCGTGCGCCGCACGTGCGCGCGCATCAGAGTCAAACGCGCCGATCCAGCGCGTGATCTTGCCGTTCTTTACCTGAAAATTGTGCAGCCAGTCGCTGGTGAATTCCTTGCCGGTCTTCGCGTCGGCGGTACGCTCCCAGCCGACAACGGTGCAGTGATCATCGCTGCCGAAAAATTCGCGCGGCTCAAATTCGCGAATCGCATCATTGGCCGCCACCATGCCGAACCAGCGACCGACCGCTTCCTTGCCCTTGAAGCTGCCCGCGTAGTCCATGCCGACCGGGCCCACCTGTGTCCACACCACATCGTCGCTGCAGGCGTCGAGAATGTAGGGCACGTCGCCACGGCCGAACGCGGCGTAGAGGTCCTGAATGAGCTGAATCGGTGTCTTGTCGTTTGCCATGAAGTTGCCTCCCTGAATGGATGAATGAGATTGCACAAATGTGCAGACCTCGCCATACGCGGGAGGGCGGTGGTTGGTTTTTGAGGCGTCATTAGTGTCGTGGCCCTTCGATGCGAAGCGCGTCCGGGAACCGCCATAACTACTCGCGCACGTTCAGATTGGAAGCAACCGCCCAATCCCCAGGCAACAGCCCATCACGGACAAACCGGTGAAACGACGAATGCGGCCATTCGCATGGACTCGCAA
>CAYMSY010000096.1:0-9675 GCA_964393195.1 uncultured Alcaligenaceae bacterium
GATTCGAACCAACGACCCCCACCATGTCAAGGTGGTGCTCTAACCAACTGAGCTATGTCTCTATAAGCCATAAATTATAGCGCAGGAAAAGTATGGCCGTTTGCAATGCGCACAGCAGCTGTTCGCCACAGGGACCCATTCAGTCAAACGACGTTACGGATGGTGTTCCGCGCATCCTTCCCTCCGACCCATGCTCACACGCCAGCCCGCGCCAGCGCCTTCGAGCCGACCCTCTACGCAAGTCCCCCATTTTCTGCGCGGCGGCGCAGCACGGCTCAACGTACCAGATGGCGGCCACCAGGATTTCGATGTTGGCTAACCCTTCACGCTGAGTATGAGCCCATACCAGGTGCGCGGCTTGGTCGTGGTGGTCACAATGCTCTGACCGGCATAAGCAACTGTGTTCTCGCCAGCAACAGGCGTCAGGTTGTTGGCAACCAGACGCAACGACATGGTCTGACTGATGGGCACATTGGCATAGAGGTCGATGTTGCGGGTCCTCGCAAACGCCGTAGCCTGGTCCGTCGTTTGTTGCGTGCGATAGGTTGGGGTGAAGGCAATGCTGCCGCCCAGACGGATCGGGGCTGTCAGCACGCCACTCAACACGTAGTCGAGGCCCACTGTTGCGGACCACGGTTGCTGCCGGTCCAGTCGGTTGTCAGGGCCGGGCACCCCTTTAACTCGCGACTCGTAAATGTTGACGGACGCACGAACATCGAGGGGTGTTTTTGCATCGAACACAAAGGGCAGCAGCGTGCCGACCCGCCCGCGCGCTTCAAGCTCAAGGCCAAAGGTATCAGCCGAATCGAAGTTCACAGGCTTTGACACATAGCGCGGCGCCGTCGCCCACGAAACGTTCTGCAGGGTAGTCTGGTTGCGAATCAGATCGCGTACGTGACGGTAAAACACCGTGGCGCTCGCTACACCACCGCCCGCGAAGTAACGCTCATAAGCAATGTCGAACCCGGTGGCGAGTTCGGGTTTGAGCCCGGGATTGCCGATACGGTCAGGGGACAGCGCATCGTTGCTTTGGCTCAGGTCGGTGTAGCTCCCCGAAACTTGTGGGCGCGCGAGCAACTGCGGCGGGTCCGGCGCCTTGAAGGTGCTGGTCAGGCTGCTGCGAAATAGGTGCTCACCCTTCGCATCGAGCTTGTACTTCAGGTGAAACATCGGCGAGAGGATGGTCGACTGGTTTGTTGGCTGGTCGCCGCCGGGCACTTTGCTCCGGGTCTCGATACGCTCACCGCGCAAGCCGCCGTAAAGCGAAAGGCGTTTGTTCACCTCCCATTCGTCCTGCACGAACAGAGCGTAGCGACTGACGCGCGCTTCAACATCCTGCCCTTCGTAGAGCGGCAACAACGGCAGACCGAACTCCGTCGTACGTGATCGCCCGGTCCATTCGCGCCATTCGAGATTCCAGCCCGCAGTCAATGTGTGCGCGTCGGCAATCAGCCGCGAATACGTACCGCTCTGCACGAACGCGGGATTTTCGCTGCTGGCCGTGGTCACGCGGCGTTCCGCGCCGTCACGAAACGCGCGTGAGGAAAAGTCGTTTTTGTTGAACTGGACGTTCGCCTTCAGCTCCAGCCGCTGCTCGCCGTCAAAGTTGTTCGTGTACGTGGTGCCGACGCGTGCATTGAGCCATTGCCCCTGACTGCGCGCGTCATCCGCGAACACCGGCTGCCCGGCCAGCACGATGCGCTCTTTGGCAAGATCGCTCCAGTGCCAGTTGCCCTGCGTGATGAAAGCCTGAGTGCTCAGATTGCTGTGATCGTCGATTTTCCAGCTGAGCGTCGGCGAGAAGTTGTAGCCGCTGCCGTGGGGGTGCTGTTCGCTGGCTCGGACACCAATCGCAGTGGGCACGGCAGGCTTTGTCACCGTCGACGTGGTGCGCACCGCATTGAAGTTGTTCCACTCGAAATATGAAAACGGCAGATTGAACGCCGTGCCGCCCTGGATACGCTCGCCCCAGCTGACGTTCGCGCCGTACGCGGGCTGGTCATACTGGTAACTCGCGCGCAGTTGCGCGTCCCTCGTGCGTGCGCGCGGCGGCTCCTTGAGGATGATGTTGATCGTGCCGCCGATGGCCTCCGCCGTCTGGTCGGCCGTCGCGGCGCGAGTCACCTCGATACGCGTGACCTGTGACGGCGTGAGGTTATTCAAGTCAAAATTCGGCGGCGCCGGTTCGCCGTTGAGCAGGATGCGCGTATAGCTCCCGAGCCCGCGCAGCGCCAGCCCGCCGCCACTCAACGAGACACCGGGAAGCCGCTTGATCGCATCGCCGATACTCACATCGCCAAACTTTTGAATCTCTTCTTCGTCGTAGATCTGCTTGGCGGCGGTCGACTGCCTGCGCAGTTCGGTCGTGGTTTGTGGCCGCGCGCTCACCTCGACTCGCTCGAGGCGTTGCGCGCTCGGTTGCTCGGTAGTGGTTTCGCCGCTAGTCTGGCCGTGCGCTGAAAACGTCATTGAGGCAGTCAGCGAAGCAGCGACCGCTGCGCGAACAATGGGTACGTGACGTCGGAGCAATAGCGGCATGGTGTGTGTGATGGATGTAGTTGACCGTGATGAGATTCGCAATGAAGACAGCAAAAGTTCCCGCTGCGCACACTCACCTGATGTTTTTGTCGATGACCGCGCTAAACGTCAGTCACACCTTCGATAATCGTCGCTGCGACGTGAAGACAGCCCTAAAAAGCGTCCCTTCACCGCCCGCCTCTGCCTCGGATGGACGTTCCAAGGGTTGTGTCTCAGGAAATGGCGGAAGTCGACTTGGGACTAAATGCCGCTTCAGCCCCAGTGTAGTGGCGCTTTCTGCCAAAAGCTATTGCGCGACGTGCAGTCGCAACCAGCGGCACCAAGTCGACGTCATCCCGACCGACGTTCAATTGGCGTTCGGAAAATCCACCGGAAACGGCAACGGGGAGAACTCGATGCCCTCGTCGCGCAACGCTTCCGCCGTCTCGCGATCGGCGCGACCACGAATGCCGCGGTGCTCTTTGTCGCCGTAGTGCATGGCACGCGCTTCGTCAGCAAACTGCTCGCCGACGTACTCGGTGTTCTCGCGCACATGCCGGGCGAAACCGAGCATGGCTTCGCGCAGTTTCGCGTAGTCGATTTCACCGTCCGGCTGGGTCGCCGATTCGACCGCTTCGGCCTTGCTGGATGGGGCTGCGCCGACATTGATGCGCGGTGCGTGCAGCTTGCGCTCGACCTGCTTTGAGCTGCAGATCGGACACTCGACGAGGCCGCGATCACGCTGGTTCTCGAAGTCGGCGGGCGAGGTGAACCATCCTTCAAACGGATGCTGGTGTTCGCAGGCGAGGTTGTAGACGATCACGATACTGAAAATCCGGTGGCAAACATGGAATGAACGCCACGACTTTACCGCAAGTCAGTAGCGCACCTGTCCGTTGCGATCGAGCACCGTCAGCTCGACAAACTTCGAGGCACCGTGGTCATCCGGCCCGAAGGACACCGGAAAACCGCCCAGATTGGCGTCACGCATGCTCTCAATCGCACGGATCAAGCCCTCGCGCGAGGTGTCGCCACCACGCTTGAGCGCTTCCACCATGATGCGGGCGGCAATGAATCCTTCAAGGCTGGTGTATGACAATTCCGCGCCTTTGGCCTTGATCAGGCGCTGATATTCCATGACCCAGGGATATTTTTCGCTGGCCGGCGATGGCACCACCTGCGAAATCATGACACCGCTGCCGATCGGTCCAAGCGCTTTGGCCAGCGCCTTGGTACCGACGAAAGACACGTTCGCGTAGCGTGCGAGAAGGCCGCGCGCCTTGGTCTGCTTGATAAATTCGGCGCAGGAACCGTAGGTGCTGACCATCACGATGGCCTCGGGTTTGGCCGCCACCATGCGCTCGACGGCACTGCGCACATCATTGCTGTTGCGCTCAACGGTTGCTTTTGCAGCAACGGTCATCTTGCGCGCTGCCAGTGCCCGCTCGACGCCCGCGAGCCCGGCCTGGCCGTAGGCATCGTTCTGGTGGAACACCGCGATCCTGGTCAGCCCCTCAGCAGTCAGTTGCTTGATGATCAGCTCGGTCTCGTCAAAGTAGCTGGCGCGGACGTTGAAAACGTAGCGGTTGAACGGCGTGCGCAGCAGCTCTGCGCCCGTGAACGCTCCGAAAAATGGCACTTTGGCATTGGTTGCCAGCGGAATCGATGCCGCGCTCGTTGGCGTACCAACATAGCCGAACAACGCGTGGACTTCCTCGTCGATCAGCCGCCGCGTATTGGCCTCGGCGCGGGCTGGCTCATAACCGTCATCCAGCGTTTTCAGCACGATCTTGCGGCCGCGAATGCCGCCGGCCGCATTGATCGAATCAAAGTAAATCTGCGCGCCGAGCTGCATCTCGCGCCCCAGCTCGGCGGCCGGGCCGCTCAGCGCGACGGATTGCCCGAGCACGATGTCCGCGCCCGATGGCTGCGCCCGCGCGGTCATCTGTGCGGAAAACGCACAAACAAGCATCGTCGCCTGAACAAGACGACGCATCAGCGTGTCCGATAGTGTGATTTTGGGCGCGCGAAAGGTGCGCCGATCCCCGATCTCTTTACTACTCATGGTCTTTGCTGCTTGTTATTGATTGCCGGTCTGACCGGGGTCGGCAACCTGCGGCAGAAGCACATCATCAACGCGCTGCGCCGGATCATTCCGAGGCCCGGACGTCATGACAATATCATAGAAATGACGGGTAGCAACGATCCGGGCGACGAAGCCAACGCTCAGGGCGTCTGCCGAAAAGCGCTAGTAGCGAATTTCGCCGTTCTTGTTGAGCACCGTCATTTCGACAAAGCTAGATGCATTGTGGTTGTCGGGACTAAAGGACACAGTGAACCCGCCAAGGTCCACATTGCGCAGCCCCTCAAGCGCCCGGATCAGCGCCTCGCGCGAGGCATCTCCGCCTTTGCGCAGCGCCTCCACCATGACTTTCGCCGCAACGTACCCCTCAAGGCTGGTGTACGAAAAATCATTCACGCCCGCTGCTTTGAGCGCACGCTGGTATTCGACGATCAGCGGAAACTTGTTTGCTGTGGGCGGCAGCATGACCTGCGAAATCATCACACCGTCCGCAGCAGGTCCCAGCGCCTTGGCCAGCGCGCGGGTTCCGACAAAACTCACGTTCACAAACTGCGTCACCAGCTGCTTCGCCTTGGCCTGCTTGATGAATTCGGCGCATGAAGCGTAGGCGCTGATCATGATGATGACTTCCGGCTTCGCCTCAAGCATGGTGGCGATCGCCGCGTTGACGTCAATCGAGTTGCGCTCGACCGTGGCCTTGGCGACAACAGCGAGCTTGCGCTTGGTCAGCGCGCGTTCGACCCCCGCAAGCCCGGCCTGGCCGTAGGAATCGTTCTGGTAGAAAACCGCGATCCTGGTAACGCCACCCTGCGTCATCTGGCGCACGATGGCCTCGGTCTCGTCGAAGTAACTGGCACGCACGTTGAACACATAGCGGTTCAGTGGCGTGCGCAGCAGCTCGGCGCCGGTAAACGCACCAAAGAACGGCACCTTGGCCTTGGTTGCGACTGGAATCGATGCCGCGCTGGTGGGCGTTCCAACGTAACCGAATAGCGCCAGCACGTCGCCATCCTCCACAAATTTTTTCGTATTCGCTTCAGCCCGTGGTGGCTCGTACCCATCGTCCAGCGTGCGCAGAACGATCTTCTTGCCACGAACGCCACCGGCGGCGTTAATCTGGTCAAAGTAGGTTTTGGCGCCGAGCTGCATCTCTTTGCCCAGCTCCTGCGCCGGACCGGTCAGCGCGACCGATTGGCCCAACACAATTTCCTGCGCCGCCGTGCTGCCAACCCACGTCAACGCCAATATCGCCAGTAGCCTCTTCACCGTCATCTCCGTCTTCATTCTGTTTTTCTCCCCACCGATCATGCGCTGCGTTCACACGCGATCATCGTCGCGCAATCACCTCAAACTAATTAAACGGCCGGTTCTGCTTTGACGTTTACGCACGTCAAATGACATCAGCATAGTTATAACGCAAAAAACCTCGTGTCTACGAGTTTTCTGATGCCGCATCGCTCCGTCGCGCCGACAGCGCGACCACAGGCGGCGATGCCGCCCGGACGCGACGCATCAGACGATCAGGCGCGCTTCGCTGGCTGGAAAGGTGAGACGCACGGCGCTACCGATCGCGCGCGTGACTTTCTCGCGGGGCAGAAACACAAACAGCTCACCGGCCAGTGTCTTGACGACCAGTTCTACGCCCTTGCCGATGAAGGCCGATTTGACCACCTCGCCGCTAAGCGCCGGACCGGTGGAATCTCCGGTCGAGACTTCAAACACGTCCGGGCGCAAGGCAATCTTCGCAGCACCAACATCAGCATGTTCGGTCGCGATGTCAAACTCGGTATCGCCCAGCCGGACCGATGCCTTGCCATCGGCGAACGAGATCACTTCGCCGCTGGCGACGTTGGCTTCCGACAGAAAATCGGCGACAAACGCCGTGCGCGGCTGGAAGAACAACTGCCCCGGCGTGCCCTCCTCGGCAATATTGCCGCGATCCATCACGATGATGTGATCGGACACGGCCATTGCCTCTTCGCGGTCATGCGTCACGTAGACGCAGGTGATCTTCAGGCGTTGCTGCAACTCGCGGATTTCTTCACGCACATGTCGACGCAGCTTGGTGTCAAGATTCGACAGCGGCTCATCAAACAGCAGCACCGCCGGCTCAAGCACCAGCGCGCGAGCAATAGCGACGCGCTGCTGCTGACCGCCGGAGAGCTCCGACGGCAGTCGGTTTTCGTAACCGGTCAAACCGATCAGCTTGAGCACGTCGTTGACCTTCGCGGCAACCTCCGGCTTCTTCATGCCCTGCACCGTCGGACCATAGCCCACGTTTTCCATCACCGTCATGTGCGGAAACAGCGCATAGCTCTGGAAGACCAGCGAAACATTGCGCTGCGAGGCCGATTGCGCCGTGACGTCCTTGCCACCGAGCAGGATCTGCCCGGAGTTGGGCAGTTCAAGCCCTGCCACCATGCGCAGCGTCGTCGTCTTGCCGCAGCCCGACGGGCCCAGCAGAGTCACCAGTTCGCCGTCCTCGATACGGAACGTGATGCCCTTTACGGCGGGTTCGCCGGTGCCGTAGTCCTTGACGACCTTGATGAATTCGAGGGTGCCCTTGGTCGCGGCTGCCACTGTGTTTGTTCCCGGATTTGTCATTTTCTGTTCACTCCAATTCATCAACCAACAGCCACGGCCGTATTCGTCGCCGGTACGACCGCCCCTCGACGGCCAAGCTTGCGTGCGCCAACCAGCCACTGCACGAACACGATGGCCAGCACCATGATCAGGATCAGCACCGCGCAGTACGCAATCGCCACGCCGTAGTCGCCGTTGACGACGCGACCGATGATGTAGGTCGTCGCCACCTCGGTATCGCCCGACACCAGGAAAACGATGGCGCTAACCGTTGTCATCGAGCGCACGAAACCGTAAATCAGCGCACCGATGATGGCGGGCTTGAGCAGCGGCATCAGCACCCGCCTGAATGTCGTCGCGCCGTTCGCGCCCAGCGTCGTACTCGCCTCATCAAGCGACTTGTCGAGCTGCGACAGCGCTGCGATACCACCGCGTACGCCAACCGGCAGGTTGCGGAACACGAAGCAGAGCACGATGATCAGCCCGGTGCCGGTCAACTCTATCGGCGGTACGTTGAACGCGAAGATGTAGGCCACGCCGATCACGGTGCCCGGAATCGCAAACGAGAGCAGCGTCAGGAACTCAAACGCACGCTGGCCCTTGAATGTCGTCCGCGCAATGAGATAAGCCGACAGGATGCCGATGATCGCGGTGAGCGGTGCCGCCGCCAGCGAGAACTGCAGCGTGTTGAACAGCGAATGCCACGCCGCACCGGTGAACAGCAGCCCATGCGGCCCCTGATCAATCGAGAAGCCCTTGACGAAGTGATCGAGCGTCAGCGTGTGATCGCGGCCCCAGACCTTCACGAACGCGCCAAACAGGCTCATGCCATAGAGCACCACCGTCAACGCGAGCCAGGGAATGCCGACGATATAGGCGGTACGCCGCACGCCATTGGGCAGCGGGCTCGGCAGGCCGGTGTCACCCTTGCCGGAGACGGTCACGAAGCTCTTCTTCGCGGTCGCCTTGCGTTGCAGCCAGAAGGCGAATAGCGCAAAACCGAGCAGGATCAGCGAATACACCGCCGCCTTGCCCTGATCGAGTTGCGCACCAACAATGGCAAAGTAGATCTCGGTCGCCATGACGCCGAAATTGCCACCCAGCACGACCGGATTACCGAAATCGGCAATCGATTCGATAAAGCCGACGAGGAAGGCATTGGCCAGGCTCGGCGCCATGAGCGGCAGCGTGACATGACGGAAGGTCTGCCAGCGCGTGGCATGTAGCGACTGGCTCGCCTCTTCCAGCGTCGGGCTCACGCCTTCGACCACGCCAATGAGCACCAGAAACGCAACCGGCGTGAACGCAAACAACTGCGCCAGCAGCACGCCGGGCAGGCCGTAAATCCAGCGCGTTTGCGGAATGTTGAAGGCCCATTCGAGGAACTGATTGACGACACCGGCGCGACCGAACAGCATGATCAGCGCAAGGCCCACCACGAACGGCGGCGTGATGATCGGCAGCACGGTCAGCAGACGCAGCGCCTTTTTGCCGCGAAAGTTTGACCGCGTCACGATCAGCGCGAGCAGCAGACCGAGGAAAGTCGTACCGGTCGCACAGAGCAGCGCCAGCCACAACGTGTTCCACGCCACACCACAACCGGAGCCGCCCCACAGACAGGCCGGGGTCAACGCCCACAGTTTGTTCAGGCTAAAGCGCTCCCACAGCGCCACCAGTGACAAGTTGCGATCCTGATCAAGGAAGCCCTCGTACAGCACCCGCACCACCGGGAAGAACACAAACAGCACCACCAGCACCACAATGCACAGCAGCGCCGAAGCAACAAAACGGTCACCACGGAAATAACCCGTCGCCGCGATGCCGTCGGCACAGATCAGGATGAAGCCGAAACCCACCAGCAGCGCACCGGCGCCCATGCCGAACTGGCCGCCATTGATCTCGGGCATGATGGCCTTCAGCACGTCAAACGCGTAGCCCTGCGAACTGATCGCGAAACCCTGTGCCAGCACGTACAACGCGCCAGCCGCACCGATGAACATGACCATGCGCGCCCACGAGCGCACGGCACCTGCAGCCGCACGCTCCGTGTTGACCGGTCGCGCATAAAGCCCGACGGTCGCCAGCAGCAGCGCCGGCAGCAGGATCAGCCAGACCTTGCCGAATGAGGCGATCTGGACCAGCGCCGGCGCAAAGTCCTTGCTGCCGAAATTCCTGATCCACTTGAACGCGTAAAAACTGTCCTGCAGCGCGTACCACGGCACGAGCGTGAGCCCCGCTGCGATCAGCAGCAGCGCGATGATGCGATAAGCCGTCATGTCCTGATGTTCCCCCTCAATCGTTCACCCGGTTCGACCGATTTACCCGTCGCCCCATAACCTGTACGGTGAAATTCAGTGCAGTTTACCGGCTGTAGCCAGTCGTGGTTAGTGATGGTTCACTTGTCAACAACTTAATGATCAAAGCCATTCTGCACAGGGCTCAGAGCAAAAAAATGGTTAAAGTCGACTTTGTGCGTTTTCACCTTCCATGCC
>CAYMSY010000097.1:0-9480 GCA_964393195.1 uncultured Alcaligenaceae bacterium
GAGTTTCGCCAGCTCAACGAACAGTTCATCGTTCGCCCAGCACTTGTATTTGAAGAGGGAGTGGAGGAGGGTTGAGGTGGTCATGGCGTGTAGATTAATGGGGTGTCTGTATCAGTTGAGCGAAGGCCTAGCCCGCTTTGAACTCGTTGAAGAATGAATGATTTAGCTCAAAAGTCGTGACCGGCCTCAACCCCAGCTCAAGATGCTCAAGCATGTCCACAAGTTTTTCGCCGTCAATTAGTTCAATCGGCGGCACACCATCGCGGGTTGCTTCTCTTCGAGCTTCCGCAGTAAAAGTTCCCTGCCATCGCGCCACGAAAATCGCGGACGTGAGACGGTGAGACCGATTTTGAGTAGCGCTTACACTGAAAAAGTACCTTGAACGACACCAGCGGATTGATCTGCAAGGTTCCGTATCCGTCGATTCCACCGTCGTTACTCTGGCCAGTAACCACTACTTGAGTAAATCCAGCTTCTCTCAAAATGCGTTGCGCCAGTCGCTCAAAGCCAGACGGCGGGAGCGTGAGCAACAGTTCAAGCGTGTCCGCTCGATAGTCATTTGACGGTGTGCCACTTGCCTCTGCGACCTGTTCTGCAAGCGGTTCTTCGGCCTCGTTTTTCGCTCGACGCTGTTCATCGAAAACTTTGACCCATTTCGAAAATATTTGCCCCGCTTGTTCGACGGTAAGGCGGGTCACACGTCCACGCTCAGTCAGGCTCCAGACACCCCGCTTAGAGGAATCCAAAAGGCCTTCTCGTACTAGATAGAAACGAGCCCAAGCAACCTGATTGCGATATCGCGGCCCGCCGGATGGAAGTAGTTCGTTCTGAACGTCGTCACTGAGATTGAGGTCGGCAGCTATCTGCTCGACAACTTCATCAGGGGATCCAGAACCACCTAGCTTTCGCAGAGCGTCAAGTAAAGGGCCAAAGAATCGCAGAAACTTTGTGCCTTCGGGATTCTTGCGCTTGGCCATGCTGTGTGGACGCTTTGAACATATGGTGAGATCACAATTCTGCGTCAAAACGTCGCTGATGCGGTGTTTTGACGCACATGCCCCTTCTGCTCGCCCCGAGGAGCGGAGCAACAGGCGGGCAGCAGGGGCAAGCGTTTTTGGTTACTTTTGCCGCGACTGGCAAAAGTGACTGGCCCCGCGCGGCCATGGAGCGCGTGGGTGGCAAAGATCAATCTTCATTTCGTCAGACCCTTCGACAGGCTCAGGGCGAACGGGAGGTTACGAGCCCCCTCACCCTAGCCCTCTCCCGCGAGGGGAGAGGGGACCAATTTGGTTCATGGTTCGACAGGCTCACCACGAACGGGGAGTTGGTTTCCCGGACGCGCTTCGCTTCTCCGGGCTACGTGGCGGCTGGACTGTTACGCCGCGTCGCGCTCAAAAACCGCGGCAAAGAACCCATCACACCCATCCCGATGCGGGAGGAGTTGGGTGAACGGTTTGCCTTCATCATCCTCGCCGCCGCGCAGCGATGAGAGAACGCTTTTCCAGCCCGTGTGGTTCTGCAAAAAGCCTTCTGCAATCTTCTCGTTTTCCTCGGAGAGCAGACTGCACGTCGCGTACACGAGCCGTCCGCCCGGTCGCACGAGTCTGGATGCTGCGGACAGGATGCTCGCCTGTTTGACGACCAGTTCCTTGATGCTCGCGGGCGATTGCCGCCATTTGAGGTCGGGGTTGCGTTTTAGGGTGCCTAATCCGGAACATGGCGCATCGACGAGTACGCGGTCGGCCTTGCCGTTGAATTTGTTGAGCTTGCTGTCGTCTTCGGATTCGATGCGCATGCTTTGCACGTTGCTCGCGCCACTGCGTGCGAGTCGCGGCCCCAGGTTGTCGAGGCGTTTGTCGTTGACATCGAGCGCGTAGAGGCGACCGGTGCTGGCCATCATGGCGGCGAGCGCCAGCGTCTTGCCGCCGGCACCGGCGCAGAAATCGATGACGAATTCGCCGCGTTTGGCGCCGACGATTTGCGCGAGGAGCTGGCTGCCCTCGTCCTGCACTTCGACCGTGCCGTCTTCAAACAGCGGATGCCGCGAGATGTCGATGCGCTCGGGGCAGCGGATGCCCCACGGCGACAGTGGCGTAGCACGGGCTTCGGCGAAGCCTTCTTTTTTCATGCGTGCGAGCACGGCGTCGCGCTTGCCCTTGAGCGTGTTGACGCGCATGTCGAACGGCGCGGGTACGAGGAGCGAATCGGCAAGTGCAAGGCGTTCTTCTTCGCCATATTGCAGGCCGAGGCGATCCCACAGCCAGGCGGGTAATTCGCGGCGCGGATGCGGGCCGAGCTCTTCGTCGATCTTCAGGAATTTGTCGTAGCGATCTTCCTCGCCGCGCGGCGCCGTGACACGGCGGCGGAACTGACGTGCGAGCGCGGCGAGCGCAATTGCCGGGAAGCTGGCGTCCTTGCCAGCGATGGCTTCCACCGACAGCCGATGGCGCAGCCACGCGTAGTAGCCCTCGGCCACGAGCTGACGGTCCAGCGAGCCAACGCGCTGCTCGCGCAACACGTAGGAAAGCGTACGGTCGGCGGGGTATTCGAACTTGGCAGCGGACTGGATGGCGAACGCCAGCGCGTTCAGGGCGGAAGGTCTCAAAAGCATGTTGCAATTGTAGTCTGCGGACTATCAGCTTTTTTATAGGTGCCTTATTTCATGGGGCATAGAGGCAAATTATCGTTAAAGTCGACTTTATGCGTTTTGATGCCTTATGCCCTTTGTGAACGCCATTTTTTGCAGAAGCTGATAGCAAAAATGCTGTGAAAAAACGGATCCCGACAAGCGCGGACGAGTCCGTCGTCACGCCAGCAACGCAATCAGCGTCACGACGATGAGCATGACCAGCATCAGCAGCGCATACATCAGGCTCAGGAAGGCGCTGCGCAACAGTCGCGGCCACCAGCGGCCGCCGTACACGCGGCGCATGGCGAGCAGTGCATACAGCGGGATCGCGATGAGCAGCGCGAAGCCGATCAATCCGGGGGTTGCGCTCGGCAATAAAACCATGGCAGCTACCGCGAGCAGCCAGAACGTATGCAGATGCAGCGCGAACACCAGATGTTCGCCATAAACCAGCCCGCGGTTGCGATACACGAGCCTGAGCAGCGCCGCAAACATCGGCAGCAGCACGAACATCGCATAGCCCCAGAACTTGAGCATGCGCTGCGGCATGTCGGCATAGATGGCACGCAGCTCGCCGGGGCTGTGGTCGAATCGCTTGCGCAGGTGCGCACATACGCGGTCGGGCATGCCGGTGCAGACGAACTTGCCGTCGACAAACTTGATCTCTGCCTCGCCGATCGAAATCACGTTACCGTTCGGCTTCACGTCAAGCTGCACCGGGGCCGGCGCGTCCGGCCGCGTGTCCAGTGCGTTGAACAGCCCGATCAGCAGCAGGGTCACGATGCTCACCGTCAAATAGAGTTTGAACGGCAACACGTAGCGCCGCTTGCGTCCGGCGAGGTAGTCGACCGTGAGCTGGCCCGGCTTCGAGATCAGCACCCAGAGCGATTGCGCGAGCGTGCTCTTGACCGCGATGTAATTGCCGAGAAAGTGATTGACGAATTCGCTGACCGACGGCGGATGCAGCGAGGTTTCCTGACCGCATTCGGGGCAGTATTTGCCCGGCGCGTCGGTGCCACAGTTGCGGCAAGTCAGGCTGGCACGCTGCGGGACGGCGACTACAGGGCTGGCATCGGTCATTGCGGTGATTGCCGCCCGTCATCGGCAGCGCGGTCATATGGTCAGGCGATGATTGTCGCCGCAAAGCGGCCGCTTGCAACACCCGGCAATGATCGCCGGCCGTTACTCAGCGAATGACGCCGTGAGGTCGAGTGACGCGCTGCGCCCCTGTGCGTTGACCAGTTTGATGCGGAACGGGACATAGTTCCAGCCCGGCGCCAGCCAGAACTGCGCACTGCCGTTCGGTTTGCCGTCAGCATCCGGTTTGCGCGTCCCCTTCCACAGCTCGGTTTTCACCTTTTCGAGGGCACGCTTGCCCGACAGCGGGTCGAGCGCACCGATCGGTGCATCAATCACCTCTTCGCCGGTTTTCTCAAGCGTGTAGACATCCATGCGCCGCGATGTGCCCACCGAGAGCGTGAAGTTGTCGCCCTTGGGCATCGCGAAATAGAACTGCACGATCCAGGTCAGCGGATCGTGTGGCGCGCCCTCAAACGGAATCGGGTCCTTGTCGGGGATGCGCAGCAACCCCTTTTCATGGTCAAAAATGGTTTCGCGCCGCTTGTCCGGATTGCCACGCTCCTCGATGAATTTGTCGGGGCGCAGGCCATCGGCAGTAATGCGGCCCTCCGATTCGCCGGTAAAGGTTCCGGGATACAGCAGTGCGGCGAGCCCGCGACCGCGGCCCTTGACCGTGAGCTTGTAACGACCGGCATCGTGGGTAAAGGTCAGATTCACCGGCCCCACCTCGAATTTCTGCTCACCGAGGAACGCTGCGTAACCCAACTCGATTTTCTTCGGCGGCATGCGCGCCGGCGGTGGTGCCGGCGGCGGTGGCTCCGGCACGGGCGGGGGCACGATCTCCGGCGGTGGCGCGGGTGGCGCCTCGGCGACTGCAGGGGTCGGCGCGGGCGCGGCTTCGACGACAGGCTCAGGTGCGGCGATCGCCACTGGCGCCGATTCCGCAACGACGGGTCGCGGCGTGGGCTTGCGTTTTGGCTTCGGTTTTGGTTTGGGCGCCGGCGGCGTGACTTCCGCCACGGGAGGTGGCGGCAGCGGCATCAGCCTCGCGGCCAGCGGCTGAATCTTTTCTTCCGGCGGCTCGGCGTCAACCAGCAGGCCCGTCACCAGATGCGCCACGATCGAGGCAATCAGCGCGGCAACAAGCTTGCGTCTGGATGTGACGAACAGGCCACGACGTTTGACCAGGTCGCGCGCGAGCACAAACCGGCCGTCAGCAGGGGAATTCATCGCGCTGACGTTACTTCGGTCTGGGTTGGCGGAGTCGGCGGAAGCGACAGTGATGGCGGCAGGCTCGGACATGACGCACGCTAAACGCGCTGGTCGTCCGTCGCGATGACCTTGCGCGCGGTCTTCACGCGAAGGCCGTCAATCTGCAACCGGCCCTCACAGAAAAGACGCACTGCAAATGGCAATATCTGATGCTCCTGCACCAGCACCTTCGCGGCCAGCGTGTCCGGCGTGTCGTCGTCATCAACCTGCACCGCCGCCTGCGCGATGATGGGACCGCGATCCAGCTCAGGCGTGACGAAGTGCACCGTGCAGCCGTGCAGCTTTACGCCCTCGGCCAGCGCACGCGCATGGGTGTCGACGCCGGGAAAACTTGGCAGCAATGAGGGGTGAATGTTGATGAGTCGTCCTGCAAACGCATTGGTGAATACGGGCGTGAGGATTCGCATGAACCCCGCCAATACGACCAGATCGGGCCGGTGTTCGTTCAACGCGGCCACCAATGCGGCGTCGAACGCCTCGCGTGCAGCGAAATCCCTGTGACTCACGGCAAAGGTGGCGATGCCCGCATCGCGCGCGATGTCGAGCCCTTTCGCCTCCGCCTTGTTGCTGCCCACGACTACCACGTCGCCGGCGCAATCGTTGCGCAGCAATGCGGAAAGATTGGAACCGCGACCGGAAATGAGGACTGCGATGCGCGGGCGGCGATGGCTCATGATCATCGAAGTTTCAGATCGTCGCTGCCGTAAGTCACATTGATCGGCTCAATGATGACCTGTTTCGGGCCAGCCTCGACGCGACCGGCAATCCATGCCTCGACGCTGCACTGCTTGGCGATCGCCACGGTCTGTTCGGCCTGTTCCGGTGAAACAAAGAACGCAAACCCCGCTCCCATATTGAGCGTGCCGTAGGCTTCCGTATTGTCCAGCTTCGCTTCGCGCTGCATGAAGGCGAGCACGGGCGGGACCGGGGAGACAGTGTGAATACGGTAGGTCAGCGCACTGGTGTGGCGCAGCAGCTTGCGCCAGCCGTGACCGGTCACGTTGACGCAGTAGTTGACGGTCACGCCCGCTTTCGCGAGCGCTTCAGTCACCGGTGCGTACAGCACGGTCGGCGCGAGCAGCGCTTCGCCAAACGCCTGCCCGTTGCCGATGTCCGTCTGGTAACCCAGCGGCACGCGTTCGGCAAGTTTGCGAGCGAGCGAAACGCCGTTGGCGTGGATGCCGCTGGATGCCAACATCACGATGACATTGCCCGCCGCCAGATTGTCACCAAGCGAGAGCCGCGATTTCGGCTGTACGAGGCCAACACAGGACGCGCCGAGGTCAATGGTGCCGCCTTCGACCACGCCCGCAAGCGCTGGGGTTTCGCCGCCGCCCCACGATACACCGCAGGTCTCACAAGCGGCTTTCCACCCGGCGATCAGGTCCGATGCACGTTGTTTGTCAGCAAACCAGTCGCTGCCACCAGCGGCCCAGTACGCCTGCACGATCAGCGGCGTTGCTCCCACCGTGATCAGGTCGTTTACGGCCATCGCAATCGTGTCCTGTGCGATGGCGGCGTAGTAACTCTTGCCAGTTTCGCGGTACACCGCGTCAGCGACCAGAATCTTGGTACCGAGGCATTCCACGATGGAGGCCAGGTAGAAGGGCCCGGCGTCGAGCACATAGGCGGACTCACCGCGCGAGGCGGCAATTTCACTCAATCCGTGCTGCGCGAGTTGCGCGGCGGTGGCTCTGGCGCTCTGCTGTGCGAGCAGCTTGATCGGGTCAACCTGATCGTAATTGACGCCCGCCTGCTCGTAAGTCAGCGTGCCGGAATCGGGAGCATTTGCGGTGGGGGCGGTCATGGGGTGATCGTGATGTAATGCCACCCACTATGAATGCAAAGCAGGCTGAGGCGCAAAACGTGGGCGGCGCGGAGAGCGCAAAGGAAAATTTTAGCCCGCCGGCGGTCGCCGAGCCTGTCACGCCTGAACCGGTCGGCGTCGTTGAGCAGGTTACCGCCGCGCCCGGGACCGCACTGCCGCCAGAAAAAGCAGCACCTGCCCCGACCTGGTGGACCGATTTGTCGCCGTCTTTGCGGGCACTGATGACGCTCGCGATACTGGTCGCCTTGGGGTTTCTGCTGCAGGCACTGGCGCCGGTGCTCACGCCCTTCATGTTCGGCGCGATCCTGGCCTACGTGGGCACGCCCATCGTCGCGTGGCTCGCAGCGCGCCGTGTGCCGCGCGCGCTAGGGGCGGTGCTGGTCATTGTCACGATGGCTGCCGCGTTGTCCGGGCTGGTGCTGGTCGTTGCACCGCTGGTTTCCAGCGAAATTTCACAAATCGGCGCGAAACTGCCGGATTTGCTGACCAGGGCGCAAAACGAATGGCTGCCACAGGTCAATGCCGCGCTTGGCCTGTCGCTGTCGCTTGATTTGTCGCAGCTCAAGACGCTGGTGCAGGACAACGCAGGCGCGCTGGGCAACATGTCAGCCAGCCTCGCCGGGTCCATGAAAATCGGCGGGCAGTTTGTGCTCGGCATGCTGGTCAACATGATGCTGGTGCCAGTCGTCATGTTCTATCTGCTGCGCGACTGGCCAACCCTCATCGACGGGATTGACCGGCTGATACCGCGTACAGCACGCTCGACGGTGCGTGATCTGGCGCGCGAGATCGACGCCGTGCTTTCGGAATTCCTGCGCGGTCAGGGGCTGGTGATGCTGGCGCTGGCCATTTACTACTGCCTCGCGCTCAAACTCGCTGGATTGCAGTTCTGGCTGCCCGTCGGACTGGTGACCGGGCTGCTGGTATTTGTGCCCTACATCGGGTTTGGCCTCGGCTGCCTGCTTGGCATTCTGGCCGCGCTGACGCAGTTTTCCGAAGCCGGTCCCATTCTGGCCGTACTCGCCGTATTCGGGTTCGGACAGGTGCTGGAAGGCTTCATGCTGACCCCTTACCTGGTCGGTGATCGGATTGGCCTGCATCCGCTGGCGGTGCTGTTCGCCCTGATGGCGTTCGGGCAGTTGTTCGGTTTTGTCGGCGTTTTGCTGGCGCTACCGGCGAGCGCGGCCCTCCTGGTCGCGCTGCGCATGCTGCGGCGGCGTCTGGCTGCGGCGGACTGCGAGCCGACGACCGTGCCGGACGACCGAAAAGCCTGAGCACCGGAGCGTTGCGATGAAGCTGCCTGCGCCGCAGATTCCCTTTGATTTTTTTGTACCCGAAGCGCCGGGGTTCGATAACTTCGTGATTGGCGAAAACGCCGAGGCCGTCTCTCGCCTCAGCGACTGGGCGCAAACGTTGCAGGCAGGCGGCGCGCCGAGCGCATGCGTGATCTGGGGCGGCACGGCGACCGGAAAATCCCACTTACTCGCGGCGGCGGCGAATCAGGCGAGCGCACGCGGCATCGGTGCGTTGCGCTTGAGCGCGGAACATGAGTTTCCGGCCGATCCCTTTGTCGATGCGCGCCTGTTGTGTGTGGACGATGCAGACCGGCTGTCTCCCGAGCAGCAAGGTTGGCTGTTTACAGCGTTCAATCATGTCGCTCATGCCGGTGGCATGACGCTCGCGAGCGGGCAACTTCCGCCCGCGCGCTGGCCGATGCGCGATGACATTCGGACCCGGCTGGCAAGCGGGCTCGCGTTTGAGGTGCTGCCTATTCCGCAGGACGCGCTGGCCGGCGCGCTGGCAGACTATGCGGCAAAGCGCGGCTTTGCAATCAGCGATGAAGTGCTTACTTACCTGCTAAGCCATAGTCGGCGGGACATCACGTCGCTCTGTCAGGTGCTCTCCGGGATGGATCGGTTGTCGCTCGCGCTGAAACGTCCGGTGACCGTACCGCTGGTACGTGCTTATCTGGCCGACAAAAATTGAGCCGGAACGGCCTGAAATCGTCGTCAATTCGCGTTTTCCCTAAATTCCCCGCTAAAATCGACGGTTGAGCTAGAAAAACAAGAAAAGCGCAAGCAGGGGAGCTCCGGTTTGTGTTTTTGTTACTTTTTGTGTCAACCAACGCAAAAGAGCATTCGTTATCGGCTCAGGCTTGAGTTATCAAGTCAAGCAAAAAACCAACTCTATAGAGGATTTGAAAATGAGCAAACTGTTGACCGCCCTTATCGCTTCGGCTTTCGCCGCTGTTTCTTTCGCACAAGCTCCGGCCGCTCCGGCTGCTGCTCCTGCTGCTGCACCGGCTAAAGCCGCTGAAGCCAAGCCGGCTGCTGCTCCTGCTGCTGCCAAGGAAGCTGCTCCTGCTGCTAAAGAAGCTGCTCCTGCTAAAGCCGCTCCTGCCAAAAAAGCAAAAAAAGCAAAAAAAGCAAAAAAAGCCGCTAAGAAAGCTGCTTAATTCGACGGCGCCCCTCGGGCGCTTCGGATGAAAAGGCACCTTCGGGTGCCTTTTTGTTTTCCGGCCCAACCCCAAATTCCATACCTGTTCAGCGAAAATTCTGTCCATGAAGGTCATTGTTGGTTTGTCCGGCGGCGTCGACTCCGCCGTCACTGCGTGGTTGCTCAAGGAGCAGGGCCACGACGTGGTCGGCATCTTCATGAAGAACTGGGAAGA
>CAYMSY010000098.1:0-9466 GCA_964393195.1 uncultured Alcaligenaceae bacterium
TCGGGCCAGGCCGTCGAATACGGCCAGCCGATGTTCGTCATTGAATAACTGACGATGGCACTCTCTCTCAGTTCGGCCAAAAAGCCGGAAAACCAGATGTTCGAGAAGATATTGATCGCCAATCGCGGCGAGATCGCGCTGCGTATTCAGCGCGCCTGCCGCGAAATGGGCATCAAGACGGTTGTCGTGCACTCGGAAGCGGACGCTGACGCCAAGTATGTCAAGCTGGCCGATGAATCGGTCTGCATCGGGCCGGCGCCGTCGGCGCAGAGCTACCTCAACGTGCCGGCCATCATTGCCGCAGCTGAGGTGACCGACGCACAGGCGATTCATCCGGGCTATGGTTTTTTGTCAGAAAACGCCGATTTTTCGGAAAAAGTCGAAAAATCGGGCTTTGTCTTCATTGGCCCGCGCGCCGAAACGATCCGCCTCATGGGCGACAAAGTATCCGCCAAATCGGCCATGAAAAAAGCCGGCGTACCGGTGGTTCCTGGCGTTGAAGGCGCACTGCCGGACGATCCGCGCGAGATCATCAAGATTGCCCGCAGCATTGGTTATCCGGTCATCATCAAGGCTTCCGGCGGTGGGGGTGGTCGCGGCATGCGTGTGGTGCACAACGCGGTCACGCTGACCAAGGGCGAAGCACTCGCCGCGTTCGGCAACGGCACGGTTTACATGGAGAAATTCCTTGAAAACCCGCGCCATATCGAGATTCAAATCCTCGCCGACCAGCACAAGAACGCGGTGTATCTCGGCGAACGCGATTGCTCTATGCAGCGTCGCCACCAGAAAATCATCGAGGAAGGCCCGGCGCCGGGCATTCCCGACCGCCTGATTGCGAAGATCGGCGAGCGTTGCGCCGAGGCTTGCAAGAAAATTGCCTACCGTGGCGCGGGTACGTTTGAATTCCTGTACGAAAACGGCGAGTTCTATTTCATTGAAATGAACACCCGCGTTCAGGTCGAGCATCCGGTCACGGAGTTGATCACCGGCATCGACATCGTGCAGGAACAGATCAAGATTGCTGCCAACCAGAAGATGACGCTGCGCCAGAAGGACATCGTCAAAAAGGGCCACGCCATCGAGTGCCGCATCAATGCAGAAGATCCGACCAGTTTTGTGCCCTCGCCCGGCCGCATTACCAGTTGGCACGCACCGGGTGGTCCCGGTATCCGCGTGGATTCGCACGCGTACAACGGCTATTTTGTTCCGCCGAATTACGACTCAATGGTCGGCAAGCTTCTGGCCTACGGCGCCACGCGCGAACAGGCGATCGCACGCATGCGCATTGCACTGTCGGAAATGATCGTCGAAGGCATCAAGACCAATATTCCGCTGCATCGCGAACTCATGGACGATGCGCAGTTCATCAAGGGTGGATTTTCGATTCACTATCTTGAGCAGCGCATGGCGAAGCTTGCCGAGCGGCGCAAATAGCGGCCACGTGCGGCGCGTTGATCAATGACCACCTGGATTGAGATTTCCGGCCCGGTAAAAGGCGAGGCAGCAGACGCCATTGCCGATGCGCTGCTCGAGGCTGGCGCGCTAGCAGTGGATGTGGCTGATCTTCACGCTGAGAGCGATGCTGAACAGCCGATTTTTGGCGAGCCCGGTATGGCGCTGTCGCAGCGCTGGTCCGACAGCCGGATCGCTGCGCTGTTTGAAGGGGATGCCTCGCCCGATGAACTGGAAGCACTGTGGAATTCGCTGCGCGCGGAGGCGACAGACAGCCTCGGCGTGCATGAATTTCGCGTGGTGCCGGAAACAGATTGGGTTCGCGCAACTCAGGCGCAGTTCGAACCGATAGAAATTACGCCGAAGCTCTGGATCGTGCCAACCTGGTGTGAACCGCCGAATCCTGCGGTCATCAATCTGCGTGTCGATCCTGGCCTCGCGTTTGGTACCGGCACCCATCCGACCACGCGCCTTTGTCTGCAGTGGCTCAGCGGCCTTGATCTGGTCGGCAGGAAAGTGCTCGATTACGGTTGTGGCTCGGGCATTCTCGCAATGGCTGCTGCTGCCCTCGGTGCGACCGACGTTCTCGGCGTTGACATTGATCCGCAGGCGGTTGCGACCGCTCGCGACAACACTGGCGCCAACAATTTGGCGGTGCGTTACGCCGTTTCCGACGACGCGTTCACTGACCAGTACGACATTGTGGTCGCAAACATTCTTGCCGGCCCGCTTACGGTGCTTGCGCCCGCCATCTGTGCGCACGTGAAAAGCGGCGGACAGCTGGCACTGGCCGGGATATTGACGCCGCAGATTGAACGCATCCAGAACGCCTACGCGCCGTGGATCGCCATGACGGTCAGCGCGGAACGCGATGGCTGGGTACTGATGACTGGCACCCGCGTCTGATCATCGCGGGCGGTGTGTGCCGGGCACAAGCCCTACGCTACGATTAGGTTATGACTGTTCCGACTCAGATTTCTGCTGTTACGCAGTGCCCGCATTGCAGCGCGAAATTTCGTGTTCGTCCGGAACAGGTGAAATTGCACGCTGGACTGGTTCGCTGCGGTGCGTGTCGCGGCATTTTTGACGCGGTCGAACATCTCATCGAAGGCATACTGCCGCCGGTTGCACCGCCTGATGAAGAGGCCGATGTCGAACCGCCGCGCACCATCATCCAGGGCATGCCGGCGATGCAGGATTCTGCGGAGCAGGCGCCACCGGCTCAATCATCATCCTCGCCCGCCGCAGGGCCATCGCCGACCGTCACAACGGGCGTTGCTGAACCGATTCGTTACGGTGACACGGGGCAGGGAACCGATGCGGTTGTGCGCAATGTCGACGCCGATGAGCATGTGGTCGCGCCGATTGATGTCCGCAGTGATTTGTCCGACTACCGCTGGCGCGCCAAGGCGCGCCCACTCACGCGTGCTGCGCGGCTGGCATTTGCTTTTCTGTCCCTGCTGGCGTTGCTGACACTGGTCGGGCAGGCGGCATATTTCTTCCGGGATGAACTGGCAAGCCGCTTTCCGGTCGCGGCGCCGGCCCTGGCCAGTGGTTGTGAGCTCGCTGGTTGCCGGCTTGAGCCTCCGAAGCGCGCGGAATCGCTTGGTTTTGTTGGCGCCGATCTCGCTGCCGATCCGGCGCACAAGGGCCTGCTCATCTTTACCGCAACTCTGCGCAACAGCGGTGCCCAGGCGGTCGCGTTCCCGCATCTGGTCTTGTCGCTCGATGGCCTGGGTGGTGAGGTTGTGGTGCGCAAGGTGTTCACGCCACCAGAATTTGCACCGGCAACGGCCAACCTGACACGAGGTCTTGATGCCGGCGCGGAAGTTGAAATCAAGCTGTATCTCGATGCCAGTCAGACCAACGTTGTGGGATTCAAGGTCGATCACGCCTACCTCTAGCGTGAAACCATGAGCAAACAACGCATCGCACACGGATCGGCGTTTCCACTCTGGATTACCGGTGTCTGTATTGCCGTGGTGGTGTACGCCAGCCTGCAGCCGTTTACCGGCTGGACATCGCTCGCGCCGAATACGCAGTTTTTTCTATGGCAATCCGGTCAGCGGTGGACACCGCGTGATTTCTCGTTCAATTTTTTTGCTTACATCCCTCTGGGGTTTGCTGTAACGGCGAGCTTGCCCTCGCCCTGGCGCCCTTGGCGTCGGGTGAGCGTTAGCTGCTGTTGTGCATTGCTGCTTGCATGCGTGCTGGAGACTGCGCAGATGTGGTTGCCGACCCGTTATGCCAGCGCATTTGACGTGCTGGCCAATGTCGGCGGAGCCCTGGTCGGCGCTATCGTCGCGGTTACGCTGCTCGCGTTCACGCCCGTCGTGTCGTGGATCGAGCGCATCAGGACTGCGCTGCTGGTTCCCGGGGCTTCAGGTGATCTGCAACTCGTATTGTTGGCCGTGTGGTTGCTGGCACAGACCAATCCCGCGATCCCGCTGTTCGCAGCCACATTTCACCCGGGACAGCAGGCCGCATTTGAGCCCGCCGTGATTCTGGTCGAATTTGCACAGACGGCGGCGGCCTTGATCGGGATTGGCCTGTTTACCGACTTGACCATGCGAAAACGCTGGCTTGGCGGGATTGCATTGGTGCTGGTCATTGCGCTTGCGGTTGTGATGAAAACTGCTGCCGCGCAGGCCGTGCTGAAACCTGTGGCGTGGGAAGAATGGCTTCGGCCCGGGCATGCGCTCGGGCTGGCCGGTGGTGCGTTCGCGCTGATGATCCTGTTTTGGTTACCGCGACGTGCCAAGTCGGTTCTGGCTGGCATATCGTTGCTGACCGGCGTGTTGGTGACGCTGTTGTTACCTGATTTCCTGGGCGCCAAAGCGCCATTGTCGATTTTCAGCTGGAACTACGGGCACCTGCTACACCTGAATGGACTGACGCATACGATCATCATTCTCTGGCCGTTCCTCGCGACCGCCGTGTTGTTTTGGCGCTTTGTTGCGACTTCGACCGGCAATTCGGGCACCGGGGAGGTCCCGCCTACAATTCCGCAATGACCTCACGATTGATTGATGGCCCCGCCGGGGCGCTGCAGTGCAGCTTTCATGCACCACAGAGCACACCTCCGACCGCGTTGGCGCTGATCTGTCATCCGCACCCGCAATTTGGCGGAACCATGGACAACAAAGTCGTGCAGACGCTGGCCAAGGCGTTCACCGAACTGGGCTTCGCAACGATGCGATTCAACTTTCGTGGCGTCGGCGAGAGCGCAGGGGAATTTGATGACGGAGTGGGGGAAACGGAAGACGCCGCTGCTGCGCTCGGCTGGGCTCGCGCGCAGGTTGGCAGCGATCTGCCGCTTGTAGCCGCCGGTTTTTCGTTCGGTTGCTATGTGCAGACGAGGTTGTTGCCAAGGTCACAACCGGACCAGCTTGTGTTGGTCGGTCCTGCGGTGAGTCGCTTCCAGATTCCCGATGTTCCCAAGGAGACCGTGGTGATCCACGGCGAGGAAGATGACGTGGTGCCACTTGCCGACGTCATGAATTGGGCTCGCCCACAGGGGTTGCCGGTTACCGTGTTTCCGGGCACGGGACACTTTTTTCACGGACGGCTGACGGAACTCAAGTCCGTCGTGAAACGCTTCTGCAGACGCTGAAGCACGTCCAGACCGTATTACAAGGAAAGTTCAGAAATGCTTTGGGTGAAGAGCCTGCACATCATTTTCATGGTGACCTGGATGGCCGCGATCTTCTATCTGCCACGTTTGTTCGTGTATCACGTGCAGGCATTGGCGGAGGGTGATGCACGGGGTGATGCCCGGTTCAAGATCATGGAGCGCAAACTGTTCTGGGGCATCATGACGCCGGGCGCCGTGTTGACCACTGCATTTGGTTTGTGGCTATGGATGGGATACGGGATCACCGGCAAGTGGCTGATGTGGAAGCTGGTGTTTGTTCTCCTGCTGATAGGTTTTCACATGCTGTGTTTTGTGCACTTGCGTGCACTGCGCGACGGCAGCAATACCCGCTCCGAGCGTTATTTCCGTGCGATCAATGAGCTGCCCGTTGTGTCGCTGTTTGCCATTGTGATCCTCGTGGTTTTGAAACCGTTCTGATTTATTTTCACCATGTCTGCCGCCTCATCCGACAAGACCCGTGCGCTCGTTCTTTTCTCGGGCGGGCAGGACTCAACGACCTGCCTGGCGTGGGCGCTTGAGCGTTATGCGCACGTGGAAACGATCGGCTTTGACTATGGGCAAAGACATCGCATCGAAATGGACGTGCGACTCGAAACCTTGCGACAGATCCGTGCGCAGTTTCCACTGTGGGGCGCAAAACTTGGCGATGACCATGTTGTTGATCTGTCCGTCCTCGGCCGGATCAGTGAAACGGCATTGACGCGCGATGTTGCGATTGAGTACGAGAAGAGCGGACTCCCGAATACCTTTGTGCCCGGACGCAATTTGCTGTTTCTGACGTTTGCAGCAACGATCGCTTACCGACGCGGCGTGACAGCACTGGTCGGCGGCATGTGTGAGACGGATTTTTCTGGCTACCCTGACTGCCGTGACAACACGATGAAGGCGATGCAGGTCGCCCTGTCGTTGGGCCTTGATCAAAAGCTGTCTGTCGAAACACCGCTCATGTGGATCGACAAGGCGGACACCTGGGCCCTTGCGCATTTGCTCGGAGGCGAAGCCTTGACCCGGCTCATCGTTGAACATACGCATACCTGCTATCACGGCGTTCGCGACACCCTGCATGTCTGGGGCTATGGCTGTGGCGAATGTCCCGCGTGCAAGCTGCGCAAAGGTGGCTTCGAGCAATGGGCTACGCGATGAACGCAGCGCCCTCCTGCGGCCGGTGGCTGTCATGACTTACTCGGTCAAGGAAATTTTCTACACATTGCAGGGTGAGGGCGCCAACGCAGGACGCCCGGCCGTGTTTTGCCGTTTTGCCGGCTGTAATTTGTGGAGCGGGCTGGAACGCGATCGTGCGACGGCGGTATGCAAGTTTTGCGACACCGACTTTGTTGGTACGGACGGCACGCGAGGTGGAAAATTTTCCGATGCAGCGACGCTCGCTGCGGTTGTTGCAAGCGAGTGGCCGTCGCAATCTCGAGGAAAGCCGCTTGTCGTGTGCACTGGTGGCGAGCCCTTGTTGCAGCTTGACCGATCACTCATTGACGAGCTGCACGCACTTGGGTTCGAGATTGCGGTTGAAACCAATGGCACTATTGAAGCGCCCGATGGCATTGACTGGATTTGCGTGAGCCCGAAGGCCGGTGCTGATCTGGTGCAGGTGCGTGGACAGGAACTTAAGGTCGTGGTGCCGCAGCCGTTTGACTTCGATTACCTCGCCGGACTCAATTTTGAACACCGGTTCGTGCAGCCAATGGACGGGCCGTCGCGCCGTGAAAACACGGAATTTGCCATTCAATGGTGCATGGCACACCCGGAGTGGCGTTTGTCAGTTCAGACTCACAAAGTCATCGGCATCCGATAATTGCGTATGTACTACGAAATTTCACAGCGTTTTTTCTTTGACGCTGCCCACACGCTGAAACGGAAGATCGAAGCCGAGGGCTCGCGGCGCATTCACGGTCACACCTACCATTGCGAAGTTTCGCTCTACGGCCAACCTGATGCCGCCACCGGCATGGTCAGCGATCTGGGCTACCTGCGTGCGCATCTCGAAAAGGTGCGCGATCAGCTGGATCATCATTATCTTGACGAGGTGAAGGGCATCGGCGCCCCCACGCTGGAAAACCTGTGCACTTTTGTCTGGCGCGCGGTCGAACCGGAGTTCGCCAACGTCAGCTGTGTGCGGGTGTGGCGTGATGGACGGGGTGACGGCTGCACGTTGCGACGCGGAGCGGCGTCGTGAGCAGCGCGGTTGCGCCACGCGCAACGATCTCTATTAAAGCCAAACCGGTACCGACAAAAGTACAAAAGTTCTTCGCCCCCTGTCCGCGGGGACTGGAAGGACCGCTTGCTGACGAATTGACACAGCTTGGCGCGCAGCATGTCGGACCGACCGACGGCGGCGTTGCATTTCAGGGACCGTTCACGCTGGGTTACCGGGTGTGTTTGTGGAGCCGGGTGGCAAGCCGCGTCCTGTGGCAGCTTGCAGAAGAAGAATATCGGCACGAAGAAGAGATTTACCGTCTTGCGCGCAACGTCGACTGGCCGCACCTGTTTTCTGCCCGCGAGACGATTCGCGTGCAGGTTGACGCGATTCGTTCGCCGCTCACCAGTCTGGAGTTTGTGACATTGCGTGTGAAGGACGCCATTGTCGACAGCTTCCGCGCTGCGATGGCGTCGCGGCCCTCGGTCAACACGAGCACGCCCGACATGCGCATTCATGTCTTTCTGACGGCGTACCGTGCGACCGTGTATCTCGATCTTGCGGGCGAGGCCTTGTTCAAGCGCGGTTACCGGCGGGAGGGTTTGATGGCACCGTTGCGTGAAAACCTTGCGGCCGGCATGCTCGCACTCAAGGGCTGGCATGGACAGATGCCATTGTTTGATCCGATGTGCGGCAGCGGCACCATCCTGACCGAGGCGGCGATGATCGCCATGAATCTCGCGCCAGGCGGCCAGCGCGCCTTCGCATTCGAGAAGATGCGCAATTTTGAAGAGACAGTATTCAAGACAATGCGACAGGAAGCTGCCGCTGCGGCACGTCCGCTGCCGGCCGACCTGCTGTTTGGCAACGACATGAATCCTGATGCAGTCGGTGCGACGCGCCGTCACCTGCAGAACATCGCTGGCGAAGCGGGAGCGGAAGCCGTTGCGCTGACCTGCGAGCGTATGGAAATGCTGGCAGCGCCGGCGCCCAATGGGTTGCTGCTGACCAATCCACCCTACGGTGAACGCCTCAATGAACTGGCCGATCTCAAGGCATGGTATCCGGCGCTTGGCAGTTGGCTCAAGAAGGCGATGGCGGGCTGGAAGGCGTGTTTCATTACCGCCGACCGCGCATTGCCGGGGGGAATCGGCCTGAAACCCGCGAAGAAAACACCGCTATTCAACGGAGCGCTCGACTGCCGCCTGTTCGAGTTTGAGCTTTATGCCGGAACCCGGCGTGAAGACAAAGCGCCTAAAATCACGTCTTGACCCGATCAAACAGATCCAGATCCCGCTCATCATGTACGAATCCGACATCACAAAATTCATTCGCGAACTCAAGGCCGCACGGCCGCACCTCGAGGAAGAGCAACGCAAGGGCCGCGCGATCTGGTGGGACAAGAAGCCGCTTGATGTGACCGAGCGCAACGAGCAGAACGCGGCAAAGGTGCCGCAGCAGGCTTATCCGTACGCCACCAAATAGACCCTGCCACTGACCGGTCAGGGCATGCGATCGGCGACTTCACCGCTCAGGTGATCACTGGCTCGTGACTCGGACGCGAGCAACGCAAACGCCACCAGATGCAGCACGATGCCGCTGCCGAAGAACAGGCCCCTCGCCAGTGCGTTGGCAACTGCTGGTTCGTCTTCCATCCGGCCGTAGCCCATCGTCTGCATCGCGCCGATGAACATGAATACTGCGCCGGGCAACAAAATCACCGGCCACAACAACTGTGCGGATTGTGTCAGGCGCTCGGATCGCGCAGCGACGACCATCACACCCGCTGCCGTTACTGCGATCAGGGCCGTCCAGCGGCCGCTGGCAAAGGCCACCACAACAGCCGCCAGCGTCCACAGCGCGACGCAAGCGAGAAATACGGTATCGACGCGGTCGATGCGGTCAACGCGGCTGGTTGTCACGGCGTACTGCTCGCAGAGGTGAGACTCGTCACGATGATACGCTCGAAGTCATGAATCCGGTTTGCGATGTTCCCGCCCGGGATGAGGCATCCAACGACGCGCGCCGTCTGGGTGGAATTGCCCGGCTCTATGGCGAACGCGGCCTCGAGAACATCCGCGCGGCGCACGTTGTCGTGGTTGGCATTGGCGGCGTCGGCTCGTGGGCGGCGGAAGCGCTGGGCCGCTCGGGTGTCGGGCATCTGACGCTGATTGATCTCGATGTCGTGGCCGAGTCCAATCTCAACC
>CAYMSY010000099.1:0-7323 GCA_964393195.1 uncultured Alcaligenaceae bacterium
CAGAAAAAAACGTGATGCTGGTAGTAACTCATAATTGCGTAATCAAACCTGCTTACCTTCGATTTACCCTCAATTATGGCTGGCCCACTCTCACATCTCCGTGTTCTCGATTTGACCCGTGTGCTCGCCGGACCGTGGTGTACGCAAACGCTAGGCGATCTCGGCGCCGACGTGATCAAGGTCGAGCGGCCCGACACCGGCGACGACACGCGCGCCTGGGGGCCATCGTGGCTCTCGGACGCGAACGGGAAGGAGACCGACGACTCGGCATACTTCTCAAGCTGCAATCGCAACAAGCGTTCGCTTACGGTGGACATTTCCAAACTGGAGGGACAAAAACTGTTGCAGGAGCTGGCGGCGAAATGCGACATCCTCGTTGAGAACTACAAACTCGGTGATCTGAAGCGTTACGGACTCGACTACGCCTCGTTGTCAAAAATCAATCCAAAGCTCGTGTACTGCTCTATCACCGCCTACGGGCAGGATGGGCCGTACGCGCATCGCCCAGGCTACGATCTGTTGTGTCAGGCCGAAGGTGGACTGATGGCCATCAACGGTCACGCCGATGTCGACAAGGGCGGCCCCGGCGGTGGTCCGGTGAAAGTGGTGATCGCGGTCACCGACGTGTTGTCGGGACTCAATGCGACGATTGCCGTGCTGGCTGCCGTCGAAGCGCGCCACATTACGGGGCGTGGACAACACATCGACATCGCGCTGCTTGACTCGGTCATTCAGTTCGGCGCGAACCAGATCGCGACCTACTTCATCACCGGCAAGCAACCACAGCGCGTCGGCAATGCGCACGTGAATCTCGCGCCCTACCAGTCCTTCAAGACGGCCGACGGTTACATGATCGTCGGTGCTGGCAACGACGGGCAATGGCGCAAGCTCTGTGATGCGATGGGCGTGCCTGACATGGCATTCCGTCCGGAGTATCTGGAGATGAAGGACCGCAACGCCAATCGACCGCAACTTGTCGTCGACCTTGAAGCGATCCTGACCACGCAAACTACTGCGTATTGGCTCGACAAATTTGGCAGTCTCGGTATCCCGCACGCCCCGATCAATACTTACGATCAGGTGTTTGCTCATCCACAGGTGCAGCATCGCGAACTGCGTCTCGACATGCAGCGGCCCGCAGAGCAGGGCGGCGGCACCATCAGCATGGTGAAAAGCCCCATCCGCATGAGCGACACGCCGGTGACCTATCGTCACGCGCCACCGGTGAAGGGCTCAAGCACGGAAGCTGTTTTGCGCGAGGTGTTGGGCAAGAGCGACGCAGAGATTGAAGCGTTGCGCCCTGTGACTGAATCCTGAATCTGTCGATACGAAACTGGCGCTATTAGCGTGCGCTGGTCGCAGTTGACATGATCACGTCACGGAATGCCGGATACAGTTTGGCATTGGCGTATGCGCTGATGTGGTCGCCGTCAAAGTAGAGCGGATGATGCCCGTCCATCGCGCTGCAGGTTTCGGCGGGACAAAGCAGCGGGAACGGGTCCCACACGCGTATTTGCGGAAACTGTGCGGCCAGTGCAGCGATGTTGGCGACGACCGGCGCGCGCAACGCCTGTAACGCAGCGCGTGATTGCGCGAGGCCGCCACGACAGACTGGATTCACTGCATTGAATGCGTCAACACAGCGAAACGGCGGGCCTTTGTACATCGGCTTCGGCGCGTCAAAAAGCACCACCAGCCCGGACGCAAACAGGGGTTGCAACAAGGCCGGTGCTTCGTCACGAGCCTGTTGCAGCCATTGTTTTGCGATGTCGTTTTGTGCAGCGGCCAACACGTCCGCTTCGTTGAATGCTGCCCACTGATCGCTAAATCGGGGTTGTCGCAACGCCGCCAGAAAGACGACGTCGCCCGGTTTGGCCTGGCCGCTTACGTCTTGCGTTGCCGCTTTTGCGAACTCCAGGCATGCGGGGCCGCGCCCAATATTCATGGGCATTCGCAGATCCAGGAACGCGCAACCGGGGGAGGTGTACACATTCACGCGAATTCCTGTCTCTGCGCTCAGCTGATCGAACATTGGGGAATACGCGGTCGCGTGCGAGTCGCCGATCACGCTTAGCCGGCGCGGTGCGGCTGCAATGTTCGCGTCGCATTTGGCCGGCAAATAGGAAATCACCTGACCACCTGCCAGAGCACGGAATTCCATCGATACCTCGCATCGCCGCGGAAATTGCGGTGACAGTAGCAGCGAACCCGGCATGCGACTGCTGACATGCCATTCATCTGCATTGCGCGACGAAGCACTGAGACTAAGCACCTTCTGCTGGGAAAATATCGCTCGGGTCATTCCCCAGCCGGCAACGATCAGCAGAAGCAGCAATGCAATGCGAACGATGGGCAGTTGACGCAGCAGTACCGCATGATGACGAACCGGCAGTTCGACCCAGCGATAGCTGATTGCTGCCAACGCAAACGAGAGCGCGACACCGGCAACACGAGTTGCCACATCGTCAATACCGATGGTCCACCGCAGTACAACAAACACCGGCCAGTGCCACAGATAGAGCGAGTAGGAGCGCTTGCCTATCCAGACAAACGCGGAATGGCCAAGAACGCGGCGAAGCGGGTGCATGACTGCCGCGCGCTCGCCGCCAATGATGCAGGCCGCGCCCAGCACCGGCGGCAAGGCCCAAAACCAGGGGAAAGCGCTTGCGTTCGCATACGCAAACGTCACCAGGATTGCGATCGCGCCCGCCCACGGCAGGACCGCAGCGACAGGACCGGGACGGCGTGGCGCCCGGGCGCCGGCCTGTGCCGTAAGTTGATACAGCAGTACGCCGACGGCAAGCTCCCAGAAGCGACAGAAAATACTGTAGAACGCAGTCGCCGGCGCGACTTTTGTGGCGTAAACACATGCAATGAACGAGCCGACGCCGCATGCGGCCAGCACTGCGATTGCGAAAAACCGGCCCCATTTGCGGTCGCTGAATGTGACCCATGCGAAAAACAGGAACGGGAAGACCAGATAGAACTGTTCCTCGACACCTAGTGACCACGTGTGCGTATAGGGGTTGAACTCAGCGCGCGGTGCAAAGTAGGTGTCGGCGTTGGTTTGCAGTGCCCAGTTGCTCAGCCCGAAAAATGCGTAGAGGGCTGTCTTTTCGTTGAACTGGCTAAGCCAGGCGCGCGGGATGAGCAGTGTTGCGACCAGCGCCGAAACGACAAGCACAAGCACCAACGCGGGGCCGATGCGTGCCAGCCGTCGTGCATAGAAGAACGCCAGAAAACGGTGAAAGCGGTCCCTGGGGGCATGTGCCAGCGACGCGCTGACGACAAAGCCTGAAATCACGAAAAAGATATCGACCCCGACAAAACCACCCGGAAGCCACGACGCGCTCAGGTGATAGAGCATGACCGAGAGCACGGCGATGGCGCGCAGACCGTCGATGTCGTTGCGATAAGTATTCGTTGGCGACTGTGCGTCTTGTGCGTTCATCAACTCAAACCGATTTCAACAGTCCGGCTTCAGCCCGCACGACAAAACGACGTTCGACCTCGGCCCATTGCGAGGCCTGCTGCGTGAGCCGCGCAAACATTCGTGGCATTGCCGGATCGTTGGGCCAGCCGCTTTCGACGGCGTCGCCTCGAAACGGGCCGAGCCATTCGCGCCCGGCGAGGTTGCGCCACGAACCGTCCGGTAACGGATCGATGTCGGTCTGCCAGAGCCCACGACCGTGTGTGCCAGACAATTCGATCGGTATCGCAGCCGAGACGGATGGATGAAATACATAGCCGCGCGCAAGGGCATAGTTTTCAACGACCAGGGACTCCGGCGTACGAATTTCACTGCACTCCGTCTCAAGCCAGCGGCAAAGCGCCAGACGACCCGCCTCGGTATGGCCCAGATCCATTTGCCGGGTGGTCATCTTGGCGTACTTGTCGCTCATGCGATCAAACGCACGGGGCCCGATGCAGCCGTCGATCCCCAGTTCAGGTTTGATATTGAGGTAATACTTGACGGTGACTTCGAGTGTTTCGATGACGCCGTCGTGACGCAGCAGGATGACATCGAATTCACCAACGGTTCGACCTCCGCTTTTCACAATCAGTCCGCGTGTTGCTGTGCGCACATCCGGGCGGGCCGTCTGCCAGAACAGAACAAGCTTCTCAAAGGTATGACCGAGCGGCGTGTTGAGTGTTGGATCGCCCAGCGCTGCGTGCAAGGCGTCTGGCGCGCGATCAAGCGCAAGAAGCCAGTCGCGACATCGTGTCAGCTCGCGGGCCGACCACTGGTCATCACGCAACTGCCCCCGCCATGCCGGATGGTCCGCAGCGAAGAGCGCTGGCGAGCCGATCGCCCACGCCAGCCGACGCACGTCCGCATCGACAAGCTGATCGTACAGTGACGCGAGCAGGGCGCTCACTGACTGCGCTTAAGCGATTTGCAGAATACGTTTGAGAAAGGCCGAGATGTCCTCGACCTCTTCGGCACAAACCGAATGCGGCATGCCGTATTCGTGCCACTCGACTTTGTAGCCGTGGGTTTCAAGATGTGCTTTTGACAGTTTTGCGAGCGACAGGGGAATGACCGGGTCCATCGCTCCATGCACCATGAAAATGGGTAGATCGCGATTGGCGGTACTCGCCTCCGCACCAAGTGTGCTGACGCAAGCGAGATAGGTGGACAACGCAACTACACCGGCAAGCTTGTCCGGATGCCGAAGACCGGTCTGCAGGGCGATGACGCCGCCTTGTGAAAAACCAGCGAGAATGATGCGGCCCGACGCGATACCCTTCGCATTTTGATCTGCAATCAGTTCGGAGATTGCCGCCTGGCTGCGCCGCACGCCGCCTTCATCAGCGCGCTTGTCGATTTCTGCGGATGCGATGTCGTACCACGCCCTCATTACGTAGCCGCCGTTGATGGTGACCGGCATGGTCGGCGCGTTCGGAAACACGAAACGCACGCTGTGTGAGCGTGGCAGCCCCAGCTCCGGGATCAGTGGCACGAAGTCGTTCGCGTCGGCCCCCAGCCCGTGCATCCAGATGACACAGGCGTTGGCTGGGGAAGGCGGTTCCAGCGTGATGCATTCGAGCATGACAGGATCGGGCAGTCAAAAACCCGATTCTAGGGCGCGAGCCGGTCACTACCGGCAATGCCAGACTTAGCGGACGATGGAACCGGTACGGTCGATCGTCACGAAATCTACGTAGGCGCTGCCGCCGCGCTTGAGATCGGCGTAGTCGACGCTCATGCCGCCGAGGTCAAGGGCGCGCAATGTCTTCAGCGCCTGGGATAGACCTTCGGGCGTCGCCTTGCCGCGTTGTAAGGCGGCGATGATGACGCGCGATGTCACGAACCCCTCGAATGACCGCAACCCGTAATCCGGCGAAGGATTGGCGGCTTTGAGTTTGAGATATTCGCGGATGATTGGCAGTGATGTGCGTGTTTCCACGGGGCCAACCGTCGAGGCTACGTAGCCGCGGATCAGCTCCTTGCTAAGCTGTTTCTGCAAATAGGAAATGTCGACCGGTGACGGACCAATCAGCATCGCCGTTCCGCCGCGCTGCTTGTACGCCTTGATGAAATTGGCCGCTGGCGCCGAGATGGCGGCGAGAAAAATGACCTGCGCATCAACCTTCAGCAGCGCGTTTACCGCAGGCTGAATGTCACCCGTGATGCGATCGTAGGGACTTTTGGCCAGCAGTTCAATCTGGTACTTTGGCGCCATCGCTGTGGCGCTTGCGAGCAGATCCCGACCGTAACCGTCGTCCTGATAAAGAACTGCCACGCGGGAGAGCCCCATTCCGTGCAGCGTCACGAAGAGCTGATTGACTTCGTCCGCGTAGCTGGCTTTGGTGAGAAAAACACCTGGCTGTCCGATTACGCTGTTGGCGCCGGAACTCGGTCCGATCAGTGGGACGCCGCTTTCGGTCAGAACCCCTGCCTTGATCAGCGCATCCGCATTGGCGGTACCTACCGTCGCGGCAAGTGCCACAGGACTTTCTTTGGCAATGGTTTCCTTGGCTAGACGGACGGTATCTTCGGGCTTATACGCATCATCTACCGAGACCAGCCGCAGCGGGGACCCATTAACGCCGCCGCCTGCGTTGGCCGCATTGAAGCCGAGCCGCAATCCGGCCGCGTACGCCTTGCCGGCGCTAGCCTGCACCCCGGAAAGCGGGGCAATTTGTGCGATGACAATATCCTTGCCAATGGATGCTGCGGACAAGACGAGCGCCAGACCGGCAGCAAAGGCCTGTCCGCCGCAAATGCCCCAAGCCGGACGGCCAGCGACGCTATGAAGGTAAGTCATGTCTGAAATTCTCCGTGTCTGGTTATGACATAGGAATATACCTATGTCATAGGACATTGGCATAATGAATTTCATTTTCTGATGGCAGCGATTAGAGAGTGATTGGTCACTAACCATTGCGTCGTGACTTGGCCCTTGGTCTGAGGCCCATCCTTGGCCTGTTGATAATCCGTTTGGGGTCGCAGCAGTTCGAACGCCCTGCGGCGAAAAGCCGAAAGAAGTCTGCATCGAGTTCGGCCAGACAGACTAACCGGCGTTTGTGAGATTCCACCGGGTGTGGCGAAACCTCGGCCCCGTCAATCAAAACGCCCGCCAACGCGATAGCCTTTCAGCGAAAGTTGCGGTCCGCCGCGCAGGTGGATTTGTGCGGCGCAGAGTCTGCCGAGCGTGACGTCCCGGAGCTAGAACACGAGGTGTACCTTCATGCTTTGTGAGCGATCGGCCGCCATCAGGAAGGCATCGTTCGCCGCAGTCATTTTGTAGGTGTGAGTTAGCAACGAGGACACGTCAATCAAACCGGTAGCCAGCTCATGGACGGCGGCACCGTATTCGCTGTCAAAACGGAAAGCGCCCAGCAAATCGACCTCGCGCGAAACAAACCGGTTGACGGGCACATCGGCGGACGGACCACCAAGCATTCCGACCTGCACCACACAGCCGCCAGATGCTGTCGCCTGAATGGCTGTCGCGATGGCCGCTGCGTTGCCAGAGCATTCGAAGCTGACATCGAATGTGCCCTTGTTGGCATACCAGCTCTCGACTTTTTCCGGCGCCGAGATTGCGTTGACGGCCTCATCAATACCAAGTGCCTCCGCGCGCCTGAGCGCCGCATCGGCGACATCGGTGACCGCGATGTGCGCGGCACCCGCGCGTCGTGCAGCGAGAACCAGCAGGCTGCCAATCGGGCCGACGCCAGTCACCAGCACACTTTTCCCGACCAGCGAACCGGCGCGGCGAACAGCATGCAGCGCGACGGCCAGTGGTTCCGCCATCGCAGCGGTGCGGAAGTCACAACTCTGCGGTACGACAAAGCACTGTTCTTCGCTGGCAA